>JBGSIG010000599.1:0-4008 GCA_041742655.1 Ferruginibacter sp.
CTCATTGTGCCTGCCATCATGTACACAATTATTGATAAGGTAATTGATGTTGTGAATGTAGTTCCAGTTGTCTACTTCCTGGATACCTTCGTTTTTCATGTAAGCAGAATCTGTTTGTAAAGCGGCTACAAATGCATCATACGCTTTTTTGTAATTGCCTACCCGGTTGTAGATATGGCCGGGCATATGAACGATATGGCCCGATGCAGGCGCAAGGGAAGTTAATATTTCAGCACTGGCAAGGGCCTGTTCAGGGCAACAATGCTCTTTCAGGTGTATCCAGTAGTGATGAAATGCATGATCGTATGGATCTGTTCGTTGTACATCTTTTAATAAAAACTCACTATACATCTGGCCTTCTCTCGGATTCATTTCGGTGTCGTATCCACTCATTTGATTTAGTGCAAAAAATAATTTAGCATTTACATCATCCGGGTATTTATGAATAATGAGTTCATACTTTTTGCCAATTTCTGGGTATGCATTTTCTTTGAGCGAATCTTTTAATAGAGCTATTTCGGCGTATAGTTTTTCATGTTCATTTGCGTTGCTAATTAATTTTTTTATTTGCCTGACGGCCATTTTTTTGTTGCTTTTGTAAATACTGTCTTCATCGGGTCCGGGTGTTTGCAACAATCCCCAATAAGGCATGATAGCTGAGGAATCGTTGCGAATGGCTTCTTTAAAGGCACGATAGGCTTCAAAATCCCAGAAGTCGTGCAGCAGCGAAATTCCCTGGTTAAAATAGGCTTGTGTTTTTTCTGACTTGGTTTCAATTTTCATTTTCGAATTACCAATACCCGTCATCAGTTTTGGTGCAGGCAAGTTGTGTATGTAAAAATTTTCTGCCCTTGAAGCCTGCATGTGTGCAAGGTGATTGTGACTACTTGAGGTGGCATCGTCGTTGGATGATTGATGGTTGTGCTGTGCAACAGTAAATAGCGGCAATAATGTTATAAGAATTGCGAAATATTGCTTCATAAAATAGCTGGTTAAGTTGTTTGTTTTAAACTATAATTCCCTGCCCACCGGGTATAACAAATACCTGTCGTCGTAGTATTTTGTTTTACTGTAAAACCAGGTGAGGATTGCAACCTGGTCATTGGCAAAAGTTTTGTCTGCTGCTTTCTTTTCTTCAAATTCTTTTTGCAAAGCGGGCGACTCCTCCAGCATTTTTTTTGACATCGGTTCTATTACATATGCTTCCATATATTCTGTGCGCTGAAAAATAGAAAGAAAAAATCCCCAACTAAAAAACGAATCTTTTGAAATAGGTTCAAGCAATGCCATGGCAAGATCACCCAATGGCTGGTCGGTTGTAATATAAGCAGAACCCACGGGGAATAACTGTTTGCGCATTTCCGGCTTTGTAGTACCGTTCACCTGCATATGGCCTTCAAAGGGGAGAAGCTGGTGATCTTCATTTTCGAATTTGGCATTTTCAATCCGATACATTTCAACTGTTACTTCACGGGGTTGGTTGATGATTTCCATTTTAATGCCATGCATTTTTAATCTTGCAATTACATCATCACAGTATGCAGGAATCCAATATCCTTTTGGACGAATAATAAAATCGGTAGCCTCGGTTCCTTTATAATTTACAATCGTCATCGTTACCGGTTTGCCCAACCATTCTACATAGTCTGCATTGGTTACCGGTGACTTTACAATTTTGGATGCAATGCCTAGAAAATGAAGACTGTCAGGTGCAGCAACGGGACCATCGACGGTTTGCAGTTCTGCAACCCTGTCAAAATTTACTGCATTTTTCATTTGCGGAACTTTAAAAGCCATAGGCACTTTTGCTAATCTTAGGGCTTCATCTTTTTTTGTTATTTCCTTCAGCGCCTGTGCTTGAAATGCCAATATTTGTAAGGTGCTTTCCAATAAAACATAAGTTCCCAAAACCCTTTGCTTAAAAGGTTTTAAAGAATGGTTTTCTACCAACAGAGAGGGCATGTGCCGGAGGTTGCCATAACTGTCAGAAAATCTTGGCCCGCCCGCAATTACTACATTTCCTTTTGAAAAATCCATATCATTCAATGCAAATAATAATTGCCCGGGTATATGGCCGTTAGCTGTTAAGTCTTTATCGGCAGCAGGTTTATAAACATTTTCCAGCCATTGTTCAATGCCCGGCGAATTACCCTGCATACCAATGCCGCCAAAGGTGATGTCGTACTGGTAATCGGCACCATCCGTTACATGAATGTCCATGTAGAAGGCCGGATTGTATTCATTCATAACCTGTACCACTGCTCTTATTTCTTTTGTATCTAGTTTTGCATAATCCCTGTTGAGGTTCAAATTTTGCGCATTGGTTCGCCAACCCATATTTTCTGGTCCACGTTGGTTGGGTCGGTTGTAAGGTGAGGAACGTTCATGTGCATCCACACTTAAAATTGGGATGAATAAAAAGTTTACGTTTTTTATCAAATCTTGTTTATTGCCAAAAGCTATATCACGCAACAGCATCATGCCGGCATCCTTGCCATCTATTTCGCCGGAGTGAATACCTGCCTGCGCCAGTAGCAGCGGCTTAACAGATTTTTTTATTGCTGCTGCTGAAATATTTTTTTCTGTGGAAGCGATGATCATAAATACATCCCGTCCTTCTACACTTTTACCGATGGAAACCATTGTTAGCAGCTGAGAAGCAGCGGTTAATTTTTTAAACCAGTTCACGGTTTCATTATAATCCGGCGTTGACACAAAATCCGATTTCTCTGCTGGTGTAATCCATGGATTGTTAGCCTTCACAATTAATGATTCACTTTTGCCATGCCGGTCCATCACCGGAGGAAGAATGGATTGTGCGCTTGATGACACTGCAATGCCTATACAAAGCAAACCAATTGCTATTCGTATTTTATTTCTGTTGAGCATATTTTTATTTGTTTTTTAATTTACTTTCTTCATCGGCCACATGTTGCAAGTAGTAGCAATAAATCAATTGTCCTTTACGAATGCTGGATAGTCTGAAAAATTCATTGGCGGCATGCCATTTTTCATCTTTAAGTTCAAAACCTAATGAATAAGGATAGATACCCAAAACTTCTTTGATGGAAACCAGGGATCCAATGCTACCACCAGTTCCCATTTGGATGGGTTGTTTGCCATATGTTTTCTGTAAAACATCAGCAACATATTTGTACTCTTTAGTATCGCTTGGAAATTTCATGGGACTTGCGCCTCCTTTGCCTCTTGTAAATTTATAAGTAACAGAAGCACCAGCAGGCAGGTTTTTATTGATATGGTTTACTATCAACTCTTGTATTTCGCCTGGGTTCTGATTGTTTACCAGGCGGCAAGTAATTCTTGCCATAGCATTGCCGGGAATGATGTTTGAATGTCCTTCGGCTGCGGTATAGCCACTTTGCATGCCAATTATCTCAAGTGTGGGGCGGAACCAGATTCGCTCCAAGGATGAAAAAGTAGTGTCGCCTGCTTCGGCTGTTGTGCCTAATATTTTCATATCATCCGCTTTATTATAAGGCACTTTTTTCATTATTTCTTTTTCCTGGGCATTAGCTGGCAGTACTTTATCATAAAACCCCTTTAATGCAACGTTGCCTTCTTTGGTAAAAAAAGATGAAATAATTTGCGACATGATTACTGCGGAGTTAGGCGTCTTACCACCAAACTGCCCGGAATGCGCATCAGTATCGGCTGTCTTTATAGAAAATTCCATCACCGCTGTACCTCTTAAGCTCATTAATATTTCGGGAGTATTTTCGTCATACTGACCGCCATCAGCATTTACGGCGAAATCCGCCTTTAGCAGTTCTTTGTTCGCTTCAGTAAAACTTCTAAAATTGGGGCTCCCAGATTCTTCTTCACCTTCAAATATAAATTTTACATTTACGGGCAATGTGCCAGTTGTTTTTAGCATAGCTTCTACTGCCCAAATGCTTATCATCACTCCGGATTTATCATCGCTGGCGCCACGGCCATATATTTTACCGTCTTTTACTACTGGTGCAAAAGGCGGAATCTCCCATTCCG
>JBGSIG010000600.1:0-4917 GCA_041742655.1 Ferruginibacter sp.
TATGCGGAGATTACTACAAATAACCTCCGCATTAATTGCGGATAACATTTATTTGTGCGGATAATAATGATCACATTCGCCGCATAAATTACAGATAATGAGCGCTTATATGCATCAACTGGCTAATTGGCCAGGGTTTACCTGGAACCAGGAAAAAATTTCTCTGCTACTTGCGGCAATTCACCACAGGCAGGGAAGATTACTTGGCCGTATGGAGGCTTTGGGCTTCGGGCTTAAGGCAGAAGCTACCTTACAAACCCTCACTTTAGATGTACTAAAATCCAGCGAAATTGAAGGAGAGTTATTAGATGCCGGGCAAGTGAGGTCATTAATAGCCCGACGTTTGGGTTTGGAGATAGCGGGCATGATACCAGCCGACCGAAATGTAGAAGGAGTAGTGGAAATGATGCTGGACGCAACCCAACGTTTTACTGTTCCATTGACCGATGACCGTTTATTTAGCTGGCAAGCAGCACTATTTCCTACAGGCAGAAGCGAAATGCAAAAAATTATAGCCGGCACATGGCGTAATAATGCAACCGATGACCCTATGCAGGCAGTATCCGGACCAATGGGAAGAGAAAAAGTTCATTACCAAGCACCGGACGCAGTATTGATTGCTGATGACTTGAGCAAATTTCTACAGTTCTTTAATTATCTAACGGATATTGATCCGGTATTAAAAGCGGCTATTGCGCATCTATGGTTTGTAACCATCCACCCTTTTGATGATGGTAATGGCCGTATTGCAAGGGCTATTACCGATATGCAGCTTTGCCGTGCAGATGGCACTCCACAACGTTTTTACAGCATGAGTGCGCAAATACGAAAAGAACGAAATGACTATTACGATATTTTGGAAGCAACCCAAAAAGGTGATTTGAATATTACCGATTGGTTACACTGGTTTTTAAATTGTTTAGACCGCTCTTTAAAAGCAACTGACGAAACGTTGGGCGCTGTTTTACATAAAGCAAAATTTTGGCAACAGCACGCCAAAACTGTATTGAATAACCGGCAAGTATTAATGATCAATAAACTGCTGGACGGTTTTACTGGAAAATTAAATACTGCTACATGGGCGACTATTACAAAGAGCTCGCAGGATACCGCCTTGCGGGATATACAGGATTTGATGGAGAAAAATATTTTGGTGAGAGAAGCTGGTGGCGGCAGGAGTACGAGTTATACGATTAGGGAATTGAATCAAAATATATAACACCCCACATCCATTATCATACTGCAGAAATATCCAGTAAATTCTGGTGGTCAGTTACAACCCACCAGTCCTTCCACCATCAACCGGAATATTTACACCATTAATATAAGCTGCGGCGGGTGTACAAAGAAATGCAGCTACGGCACCAAATTCTTCCGGCTTACCCAGCCTTTTTGCGGGAATGGTATTGATTATATTTTTTTCAATATCCGATGGTTGTGCATTTTGTTGTTCTGCCTGTATTGAAAATAAATATTTTAGCCTGTCGGTACTTGTGTATCCAGGTAAAATATTATTTACTGTAATACCGTCATGGCCAATCTCGTTTGCCAGCGTTTTTGCCCAGTTTGCCACAGCGGCCCTTACCGTATTGGAAATTCCTAACCCGTTGATAGGCTGCTTTACTGAGGTTGATACTATATTGACTATACGGCCGTAACCTGCCTCCTTCATACCCGGTATTAAAACCTGTGCAAGAAGATGGCTGCTGATAACATGGGAAAGAAATGCTTTCTCAAGTTGTGCTGCGTCGGTATCAATCATCGGCCCGGCCGGTGGCCCGCCTGCATTATTTATCAGTATATGGATGGAGCCATTTTTTTGCATCCAGGTGTGGGCAATTGCTTTACAAGTTGCCGGCACAGAAAGATCCATCACAAGGTAGGCATGCTGCTGCCGTGAGGTATTTCTTAACTTTTTTACCGCTTCTATTAATTTTTCCTCCGTACGGCTTGCCAGAATAACAGTTGCGCCAAGCAGGGCCAGCTCTTTTGCTGTGGCTAATCCTAACCCTTGCGAGCCTCCACAAACAAGGGCTGTTTTATTGATCAGGTTAATATTCATCTTTAAAATTTATAGTCTTCTCTTTGCGGATAAAACACATCTACTAACTCACATTGGGTTATAGCTTTTCCACTGTGAATAACGTGCGGTGGAACCACAGCAACCATTCCCGGCTGTAATATTCTTGTTTCACCGCCTACTGTTAATTCAAAGCTGCCCCGCAACACTTGGGCAACCTGCTCGTGAAGATGCGAATGTTCAGGCACAGTTGCCCCTGCTTCAACCGTCCAATACATGAAGCTCATTGTGCCCGTATGTATTCCACGGCCTGTAAATCCTGGGAATATTTCCTTTGCTGGTAGTTTTTCTATTTCTATAAATGACATGTTATTACTAATTTAAAACAAATGTAACAATATCAAAATCAAGTTGTGTTAGCTTATTATGTGATTTTTCAATTATGTCTTTATCTTTCAAAATATTATGTTTTAAAATTAACAAGTAGGATTTCTAAAAAAATGTGTTAGTTTTACGTTGCCCTGCCGCTCACCACAGTCCTCCAAATCCGTTGAACAACACACCCGTTCCAATTGTTCTTACTGACAAATGCCAAGAAAATAAATAACTATTTTTTTAATTGCTGAAATTATAAGCCTTTAAACGCTGAATAATTCATACGTTACAACGCATTCAATTTTTCCAATCCTATCTAAACAACTGCTACATCTGTCACTAAACTTTATCGAAACTATAAAGGTTAGTTTTAGAGAATCCCATCTCCATTTGAATATTGTTTAATCTAAAACACCTGGTAGATTTTTACCAATTATTAAATTATACTTTTATGGAACATTCTTACACCTCTTATACCAAAGTAATAAATGCCAAGACCTATTATTTCGTGAAAAAATATGCAACTTATCCAGAGTTAAAGGACGTTCCGGCAATTTTGGAAAGTTATGGTATGCATACGGATTTTGATGCTGCCTGCAGAATAGCGTTGATACAAGACTATTCTATAAAACAAAAGCTTTTTAAAGAAGCGTCACCCGGCCTGTTTTACGGACAACATGTTTCAGCCACTCCAGAACTTTCTAAAAGTTTGAGGATAGAAAAAATAAACAACAGCACTGCTATGGTTACAAAACTTACTGGTATTAAAAGAATCATTTCTTCCAAAATACCCGTTTGGCGTATCTTATCACAGTCTTAAATACAGCTGATTAATAAAATGTTGATTTTAATGAAGGGGAGCCCTATACCAGTGCTTCTCTTTTTTTATATACTCCTTACTTTTTAACAATATTTGATGACACGTAGTGTTGTTATTGAATACATCAAACATCTCCATTATTAAACTGGTCTCCGTGGCGCTTGCTTAACTGTCATATTTTTCTTTTTTTCAAAAATGAAAGAAGGCTTTTCAAAACTTGTGAGTTTGTACGCTACTCTAGTAGTCCCGACATTTAGCAACCCTCGTTATTCAGAATATTGATAATAGTTAAAATTTAATGTTTGGTTCATATAAGCGCAAATATTTTTGTTAATCTTTTTAAGGTTATCTTTAAACAAACAATATTGAACATTGTTATAAAAATACTTATACATTTAAAATATGAACGCATTTACCATAAAGGACCTTGAAAATTTATCTGGAATTAAAGCACATACAATAAGAATATGGGAGCAACGATATAACTTTTTAAGCCCCTCCCGATCTGACACCAACATACGTTATTACAGTAATGAGGAATTAAAAAAGGTGCTAAATATTGCCTTGTTAAATAAAAACGGCTATAAAATATCGCACATTGATAAAATGGGAGATTTAGAAGTAAAAGAAAAAATATTAACGCTTCCACATCTTCAGGCTCAACAGGAACGCATTGTAAATGATTTAATACAATGTATGGTTGATTTAAATATGGAAAAGTTGGAGGATGTATTAGATGATCAAATAAGGGATCGTGGCATCGAAAGAACAATTACCCAGATTATTTTCCCTTATATGGAGAAGATAGGCATTTTGTGGCTTACCAACCATATAAATCCCGCACAGGAGCATTTAGTAACTAATATCATTCGCCAAAAACTGATAGTGGGAATTGAAGGAATTAATTCTTCACTAAAAATTAATAAAACCGTATTACTTTTTTTACCTGAAGGAGAACATCATGAACTGGGAATATTATTTATGTATTATTTATTAAAAAGCAGAGGTGCTACTACCATTTATTTAGGCGCCAATGTTCCCTTAAAGGATGTTGAATATGTTGTAAATTTAAAAAAACCAGATTACCTGTACTCTCATTTAACTGCTGTGGGCCACAACTTTAATTTTGATAAATTCATTGCCAGCATAACAAAAAAATTTAACGGCACAACTATTGTTTTATCAGGAATGTTAACCCAGTCCTATGAAAAGAAAATTCCTTCTTCTATTACCTTCAAAAAATCATTTCCGGAGGTAATGGAATTTGTATCTGGACTATAAAAGGTCTTTAACCGAAAATGTCGCGTTTTTTGCTTTTATATTTTGTTTAACACTTGTGATGATAAAATTAAACGAATATATTTGACATTCTCGATTTTTTGTTTAACTTTACACCTCAATAACTTAAACACCTATATAATGGCAAACAAAGAATTCAACCAATTGCTTATAAATAATACAGAGTTTCTAAAACCCTTTGCAATAAAATTAACCAGGGACACAGAAGTTGCTAAAGACCTGTTACAAGAGACAATGTACAGGGCAATTGCCAACAAAGAAAAATATAATGTAGGTACAAATATTAAAGCGTGGTTATACACCATCATGCGTAATATTTTCATTAACAGTTATCGCCGCAAGGCCAAGCAAAATACTATATTCGATAACAGTCCAAATGAGTTTTTGCTTAACTACAGATCGG
>JBGSIG010000601.1:0-3552 GCA_041742655.1 Ferruginibacter sp.
TAATGATATATATCTTTTATGTACCGGGCTTGTTTGCCGCCACTTCAAATAAATGCCCGCCATATTCTTCTTTTATGGTTACTTTAAACCCTTGCTGCGCCAGTTGTTTTCCCGTAGCTTTTTGTATAATTATTTTACCCGATATCGCTTCTTTAATGGTATAATTTTTTACAGGGTCAAGATAACTGACTATAGCTCTTCTTTGCGTATCTGCACCGCCCTGTTTAAACACACCAATAATTCCACCAGATTTTGTTTCTGTATTGATACGCTGAAAGCCATCCCACATGCCTTCCATTGGTTCACCATATCCTGCAAGGTCTTGCCTGAAACTCATGATGTCATAACGGCTTTCCATCAGTTGCAGCCAGTCTGCATAACCCCTGTATTTTTTTAAATCTGTTACTGATAATTTTCTCGGGTCGCCTAGCATAATGGGCAATGCACCTGCCAGTGACTTAATGTGCATGTCCCAGGCGCTATCCTGCATTTCGGGGTTGCCAATTACCAGTGCGGTTGCCGGGATTGCGGGTGATCTCCACCATGCCATGTTACGGACGCGTAAGTCAGTTTTTGACCCTGACCTACCATCAAAGTTTGAGAGCCATTCGCCTTCGGCATGTTTAATCAAAGCATAATCAATCAACTGAACGCCACCCATGGTTTCGAAAGTGCAATCGATAAAAAGGCTGGGTTTTGCCACATGAAGTTCGTCGAAGAGTTTCCACATACTTTCATAGTTGACATAAAAAGATTCACGCTGATCTTTGTGGTGAACATGATCGGTAGCATAACAGCCCGATTTTTCCTTGTCGAAAATATATGCGCTTGACACCACGGCAAAATCCAGTTTCATGTATTCCAATCCGTAATCAACAGCCAATTTCAGCAATATACCTTTGATGTAATCTTTCCAACCGGTGCTGAAACACGCTGATTGAATATGGTTAAATTCTTCACCTGTAATTTGAAGGTTGGCAATTTCTCCTTTTTTATCGAGTACAAACCATTCTGGGTGTGCCATGTAAACCTTGCTTTTGGTAGAGGCACTTCCCACGCTTATCCATATTCCGGGCTTCATGCCCAACGATTTGATGTAATCAAAAACAGGTTTTAAGCCATTGGGGAATTTCTTTTTATCGATACCCCAATCGCCGTAACTATCCTGCCACCCATCGTCAATAATAAACTCCTTCATTCCGGCATCGGCAGCCGATTTAGCCAATTCCATAACCAGTTTTTCATTAATGTTGTATTTAAACGGCACCCAGGTGTTGTAAACAAAGGTTGGTTTTTCTTTCAACTCCGAGAGGCGAATGCCCATGTGTTTACGTATAAAGTCGGGAAGTGATGTATTGAGTATCGCCTCTGGCGTTTTTTGGTTGTTATAAACCATCGTAAAAACCTGGGGCGTTTCGAACGATTCCTGTGGTTTTATCCATTTACGGAAAGGGTAGCGTGCATCTTTGTGGGTTAAGCCAACGCAAATTTCATCAGCATCCCAAAAAGCTGAAGTACGTTTCAAAATTCCGGTAGCTTCGTTTCCAATTACGATACCCGATTCCCAGTTCATATTGTGCACTACCACCAATGCATCTTGCGAATTGCCTTCATAAGGACCAATTTTTCCCCGACGACCGTAATCAGTGTAAATCCAACTAAATGTACTCGGCCAATAAGCAGTAGTCCCGAATTTCTCAATGTCCACCGATTCTAAGGACGCACCTTCAGTGCCCAGATTTTTTACTGTTAAACTTTTTCGTATTACTGGTAAATTAGGGTACATCAGAAAATTTACCGTTACTTCAATTTTCTTGTCGGCACTTTGCAGGGTAACTGCTGCTCCATCGCCCTGACGAGTGTCGGAAATATTTTTTGTGTCTACCAAACTCCAGTTAGAATTTCCCGAGTAAATTGTTCCGTTTATTTCGAACTGGAAATCTGGATTTGATGTAGTAAAATATTTAAAGTCTGTATTAATTGGATGGTAAGATGTGGTAATGAATTTACCTGTTGTTGCGGGCAGTTGAATGGTGCGCTGCACTATGCCATTGTCGAGTATAAGTTCTTTATCCGTCCATTTCGCAAATGGTTGCTGTGACAAACAAACCTGTGTTGTTAGAACAGAAAAAATAAAAAGGAAAAACTTCTGTTTTGAATAACAGTTTTTGTTATTTGGCAAATCGTTAATGTTCATATTACAAGCAAGCGTTTAATAAAAAATAAGGGCCTTAATTAAAATGGTAAAGCCTGAAAAATAAAATTGAACTATTTCAGCCTCTTTTAAATGAATAATTTTATTTTAAACATGGATTATTTTACCCTTAAATTTATGTCTTATAAATAAGACAACTTTGTTTAAAGCTATTCAAAAAAGCAGGGGATTTAAAGGGGAACTTATTATTGAGGTTCCTAAGGTTGCCATTACACAATGCCAAAAATTGCCCCTTATTAATGGGCTGTTTATTTCGAGGCTGGGTTTTTATCCAAAAGCTATGGACCATTATTTTCAGCGGCCCACGGGTATTTCGCAAGTAATATTATTATACTGCACTGATGGGAAAGGGTGGTTACAATTTAAAAAAAGCAAAGTAATGCTCAAAGCCGGACAAGTTTACCTGATACCTGCAGGAAGATCACATGCTTATGGCGCAGATACCGAAAATCCATGGACAATATACTGGTTCCATCTTCTTGGCAGCCAGTGCAATGAAAGCGTTAAAGCCATAATGGGCGCAGGCAAAACGGCAAAAGGTGTACAGGTTGGTTTATCAGAAAAAAGAGATGCCATCTTTAAACAAATTGCTGCTGCTTTTTTAAAAGGGTACAGTGCCGCCAATTTACTTTTTGCCAATCTTTTGCTTCAGTATTATTTGGCAAGCTTTGTTGTACCAGAACAATTTCTACAACAACCATTACCTGCAAAGGCGCCCAATGCAAGCGATAAGGCCATTTTGTTTATGCAGCAAAATTTATCGCGGCAAATCACGCTGGCTAATATTGCCGAAGCCGCTCATTTATCTGTTTCCTTTTTTTCCAGAAAATTTAAACATGACACAGGGTATGCCCCTATAGAATATTTTAACTACCTGAGGATACAGCAAGCGTGCCAGCTTTTACATTTCAGCGAACTCCGTATCAATGAAGTAGCTTCTAAAATTGGTATTGACGACCCTTTTTATTTTTCCCGGTTATTTAGGGAGCAAATGGGTATTTCGCCGGTGGCATACAGAAAGGAGGAAGGTGTATTTAAAAAACAGTTGTAAAGGGATAAAGAAGACATCAAGACTTTTAGACTTGGGTATGCATTTGCCTAAAAAAACGCATCTTCTACATTCCGTTCTATTTAAATCTTGTTCATCAATTCTTTTTATTAAACATCTTTTTAAACAAACTTCCAATAGCCAAAGGAATTGCCCTGCACCAGATTGCCGCATGAATAAGCGCATTGAATAAAAAAGACTTGTTACTGCTATAATGCTTTCTCACAAAAATGCTCATGGCGCCATAAAAATGTTTTACATAATTTAAATCTCCGGCTTTGGTGCTTTC
>JBGSIG010000602.1:0-6778 GCA_041742655.1 Ferruginibacter sp.
CAGGATTTTATAGATTTTTTTGCCAACGACCTGGTGCAGCAAATGGTAATTACCGGTAAAAAAGAAGAGATAAATACTGTAACTGATAAAATGCCCTCTAACCCCATTCCCAATAAAGCATTTAAAAATTTGGGCAATTTGCGTTTTCAGGATGCAGGCAACGAGTGGGGTTTTGTAACTCCTTCTTTTTCTAATGGAGCTGCTTATGCTGACCTCGACAATGATGGCGATTTGGATTTAGTGGTAAACAATGTAAATGAAAAGTCATTTGTTTACCGGAATAACAGCACGGAATACAATAAAAATAATTTTATAGCTATATCACTTGCCTATAAATCGCCTAATTTATTTGCCATTGGAAGTACCATAAAAATATACCAGGGCAAACAAATCATCAATCGTCAAATAATGCCCAGCCGCGGTTTTCAGTCGTCTGTAGATTATAAGCAAACGATAGGATTAGGTAAAATGGCCGCAGATTCTATGACAATTACCTGGCCCGATAAAACGGTGACATCAATCAAAAGCCCTGCGCTAAATAAACTTACCATCATAAATTATGGAGCAGATTCGGTAAAGCGAGAGGCTAAGTCGGTCATAACAGCACACCCGGTATTTGAGAAACTAAATGATATTTTTGATAAGCATACAGAAGACGACTATGTTGATTTTTATTTAGAAAGAAATATACCATTCATGCTTAGCCGCCAGGGTCCAAAAGGTGCAACAGGCGATGTAAATGGAGATGGTTTACAGGATGTCTATATCGGCGGAGCAAGAGAACAGTCCGGGCAGTTATACCTGCAAACTTCCAATGGATTTGTAAAAAAAGAAACGCCCGATTTTAAAACCTATTCATTTAATGATGTAACTGCTGCTTTCTTTTTTGATTGTGATAACGATGGAGACCTGGATCTTTTTACCGGCGGTGGTGGTAATTTTGCCTCAGCAACATCGGGTAATTATCTCAATCAAATTTATATTAATGATGGCCAAGGAAATTTTACTTTAAAACGTGGCGCCTTGCCCATTACCAACACAAATTGTGGGGCCGCAATACCATTAGACTATGATGGCGATGGTAATCTTGATTTGTTTATTGGTAGCAGAAATGTACCGCAAGGCTACGGTGAAGATCCGCATAGCTTTATATTACACAACGATGGCAAAGGAATTTTTAAAGATGTAACGGCTTCCGTTGCACCGTCGCTGAGTTCAATTGGCATGGTTACAGCGGCTGCATATACGGATGTTACCGGCGATAAGAAAAAAAATTTGATTGTTACCGGCGACTGGATGTATCCACATGTTTTTGCTTTTAATGGCAAAACCTTTGAAGAAAAAAAAACTGGCTTACAAAATCTTTTAGGCTGGTGGCAAACTATGGAAGTTGCAGATGTAGATTTGGATGGCGACCAGGATTTAATTTTGGGAAATATAGGAGATAACTTTTATTTACGGCCCGATAGTGCCAACCCGGTTAAACTTTGGATGAGCGACTTCGACCAAAACGGAACAGTAGATAAAATATTCACGAAAACAGATAATGGAAAAGATGTGCCGGTTTTTACTAAAAGAGAAATTACCGAGCAAATCCCTTCGCTTAAAAAATTGAATCTAAAACATCATGACTATGCTACTAAAACAATACAACAACTGTTTGGTAAAGACATTGAAAAGGCGTTGGTGAAGCAGGTAAATTATTCCTCCTCCTGCGTTGCATACAATGATGGTAAAGGTCATTTCACGGTAAAAAAACTGCCAGCAGCAAATCAACTTTCATCTGTGAATGCCATTAAAATAGCTGACATAAACAATGATGGATACCCGGATTTAATAGCCGCAGGTAACTTTTTTGATTTGATACCGCAATTCTGTAGACTAGATGGAAGTTATGGCGATGTATTATTGAATGACAAAAAGGGTAATTTTTTTGAACTCACTAATTCAAAAACGGGCCTGGATCTTAAGGGTCAAACGCGAGATATCATGTCTTTAAAATATAAAAATAATGACTGCATTATTTTCCTGGAAAACAATGATTTTCCGGTGATGTTTAAGATAAAAGAAAAATAAAGAGTATTTAAAATCCGCTGTCGAATATCCCCGGTTGGTGGGGATATCAACCGGAGCAGCCAGCCGTGGACGGTTTCCCCACCGCCCACATGCAGCAAAGCAATGTATTCAATTAAAAGTTTTTCAGACGAGTAAAAAGTATATATGAAGTTTCTAGATAAAGCGGTAGGTAGTTTATTGATATTGCTGACATCAATATTTTTTTTCTCCTGTAATGAAAATAAAAAATTAGAATCGCCACTATTCGCAACTTTAGATAGCAGCCATACACATCTAAATTTTGTAAACCAGCTGAAACCCACCCCCGGTTTTAACTTGTTTACGTACATGTATTATTACAATGGTGCGGGTGTAGGTGCAGGCGATTTTAATAATGATGGATTAATTGATCTTTTCTTTACCGCCAACCAGGGCGACAATAAATTATTTTTAAACAAAGGCTCCTTAAAATTTGATGATGTTACCGTTGCAGCAAAAATACCACAAGATAAAGGGTGGAGCACAGGTGTATCTGTAATTGATATAAACAATGATGGCTTGCTTGATATCTATGTTTGTAAAGTAGGTCATTATAAAACATTAAAAAGTAAAAACCAGTTGCTTATTTGTAAAGGGATTGATAAGAACGGGATACCTTCTTATGAAGATGAAGCAGAGAACTACGGCTTAGACTTTACGGGCTTTAGTACCCAGGCTGCCTTTTTTGATTATGATGGCGACGGTGATTTGGATATGTTTTTACTAAATCATTCGGTGAACCATGAGGGCAACTATGCGGCAAGAGCAAAGTTTTTAAATACGTTTGACTCCCTTGCAGGACAGAAATTGTTCAGGAACGATTTTAGTAGTGATGCCGCAGGAAGAACAACAACCCGGTTTACTGATGTTACCAGGCAATGCGGCATTAACGGAAGCAAAATTGGTTATGGGTTAGGTGTAGCCATTGCAGATATTAACCTGGATGGCTGGCCTGATTTGTATGTGGGAAATGATTTTCATGAAAATGATTATCTCTACATCAACCAAAAGAACGGAACATTTAGCGATGAGAATAATAAACGACTAATGCATACCAGCCAGTTTAGTATGGGCGTGGATGTTGCAGATGTAGACAATGATGCCTATCCTGAAATTATTTCCATGGATATGCTTCCTTACAACAACTATATTCTTCGCCGTTCCCTGGCAGAGGATGATTATAATCTTTTTAATCAAAAAATATTGTTTGGATATAATTATCAATATGCCCGCAACAACTTGCAATTGAACAGGCGTAATGGAATGTTTAGTGAAACGGCACAGTACTCAGGCGTGTACGCAACCGACTGGAGCTGGGCTTCGTTGTGGATGGATTTTGATAATGATGGAAGTAAAGATCTTTTTATTTCCAATGGCATTCCTAAAAGAATGAATGATATAGACTATATCAATTTTGTCAGCAGTGATGAGGTGCAACAAAAGCTTAAAAATAATGGCATGGTTGATAAAGACATGTCGTTGCTTAATAAATTTCCTGAAATTAAAATCCCCAACAGATTTTTTTCCAACACAGGAAGCATGCTTTTTAAAGATGTAACAGATAGTGTTGAAAATAATCTACCTACTTTTTCTAACGGCGCTGTGTATGCAGATTTAGACAATGATGGCGACCTTGATATTGTGGTAAACAATATTAATGAGCAGGCGTTGGTCTATGAAAATAAAGCCAATGATAAAAAGGACAAACCGTTTACAACAATAAAATTAAAAGGCCCCGATAAAAATATTGGCGCAATTGGTGCTAAAATAATTTTATTTGCCAACGGCGGTATTAGAACTTATGAAAATACTCCTGTGCATGGCTTTCAATCTAGTATGCTGATACCAGTTCAAATTGGATTGTACAATACCCACATTGATTCTGCATTTTTAATATGGCCCGATAACACATACCAGGTAATTGATATAAAAGCCAATCAGCACCTTTCATTTTCTTATGCAGCAGGTCTGCCAACGTTCAATTATCAAAAAATAACTTCGCACCACAAACCTGTTGGCAACAGTGTGGAAGAGATAACATCACCCACTGGCCTTAACTACAGGCATGTTGAGAATATTTTTAATGAATTTAACCGGGAGGCGCTTCTTCCTCACATGGTATCGACAGAGGGGCCTGCATTGGCAGTGGCTGACATTAACCACGATGGGTTGGAAGACATTTTTATCGGGTCATCGAAAGGAAATCACAATGCCGTTTTTTTGCAAACACCTGACGGAAAATTTATTAAAACAGCACAACCAGGCATGTTGCAAGACAGTATGTGGGAAAATGTGGATGCAACGTGGACTGATGTAAACAACGATGGCAATGTTGATTTAGTGATTGCTGTTGGTGGAAATGAATATTATGGTAAAGAATCTCATTTGCTTCCTTTGCTATACCTTAATGATGGCAAGGGCAATTTAACAAAAAAGCCGGATGCGTTTACCAATGTGTATACAACGCAAACTACCGTGCAGCATTATGATTTTAATGGCGATGGATTTACAGATCTTTTTATTGGCGGCAGAACCGAACCCTGGAACTATGGAAAAATGCCAAGGTCGTACTTGCTGCAAAATGATGGAACAGGAAAATTCACAGATGTAACTGCAAAATATTCAATTGATTTATTGCAGCCCGGAATGGTAACCTGTGCCCGGTGGTTTGATATTGATAAGGATGGCGACAAAGACCTGCTGCTATGTTACGAATGGGGTGGTATTGACGCTTATATAAATAACAAAACCGGGTTTGTAAGAAAAGTGATTAGTGATAAAAAAGGTTGGTGGAATTTTATATTACCCTGCGACGTTGATAATGATGGCAACATAGATTTAATTGCAGGCAACTTTGGATTAAACAGTCGGCTAAAGGCTTCCGAAAGTGAACCCGTTATATTGTACTACAATGATTTTGACGACAATGGAAAAAAAGAACAGGTACTTACTTATTATGTAAACGGGCAGGAAATTCCTTTTGCCACAAAACAGGAGCTGGAGAAACAATTGCCCATTTTGAAGAAGAAATTTTTATATGCCGAAGACTTTGCAAAATCTTCTCTCAACTCACTTTTGGGGGCGGATAAAATTGATCGTTCAGAAAAATTAACTGCTAACTTTTTCTCAAATGCCCTGTTGATGAATAAAGGCGATCTGCAATTTGAAACCACCCCTTTACCATTTGAAGCACAATTAAGTTCTTATAAGGATGCCACGATTGTGAACGCTAATAATGATTCACTTCCTGATATATTGATGATGGGAAACTATTACGACAACGGCATTGAGATAGGCAGACAGGATGCTGATTTTGGAACCATTCTTGTTAACAAAGGCCAGGGAAAATTTATTGCTGAAACATTGAATGGCATAGCAATAAAAGGGCAGGTGAGACACATAAAGCCAATACAGATAAATAGTCAAAAGGCATTTGTGTTAGCCCGCAACAATGACAGTACGATGGTTATCAAGTTCAAATAAACGATAATTGTACTGAAGCTTGGCAAACTTTCCACAGCAGATAACTATCTTATTCAAAATGCACCATTAAAAAACGGGATAATATAGTCGGGTGACCCATTTTGCAGAATCTGTTTCCAATCGATTTGTAACCAATGATTGGAAAGATATAGCAGGCGAATTTCTTCTATAATCTGTCATATAATTTGTTAACTCAGTCTCCCCTTTTGCCACACTGTTAATTCCCCCGATAACATCCGCAGTTAACATTATTCCCAAACGCAGATGCTTTAATTGAAACTGGTTGTTAGCCGGTAAATCGTTTTTAGTTGGAACGCCGACCATTGTTTCAAAAATTTCCGGCCCCTGTATTTCTACGTGAATCATCGGATAGCCAGCTTCTTCGCCTCCTGATTTTTTAATGTATTCTTGCACAGAGTGAATCATCCCGTAAATTTCTTCTGTAGAGGGATAGTGCTGAAATGTATTCTTGAAAGAGATTAAAGATGATTCCACCACTTTTTGTGTTGTAATCTTTAGCCCATAGATGTTTTCCGGGTTGTCGAAATACTTTTTAATATCTCCCAATAAACTATCCGTAGTTTTTCCTGATTTCTTTAATTGAAAATACTGTTGAATTCGTTTAAAAGGATTTGCTGAAAATTTATTTATGTATACCCATTCAATTTTGGTAGAATCACCGCCATATAGCTGAAATTGTAATGCCCCTTTTATAGAGTCTTTGTTATTAAATGCGGTTAGCTCAATACGATTGAGCAATATCTTATCAATTCTGTAAGTATAATGCTGGTAGGTATAGATAGTATCATTTATTTTTTGCCCTGGCCACCACAATTGCCAGTTTGCTTTATTAAGCATTTGTCGTGATGTACCGCCTTGAGTGCTGTTAACAATAGTTTGATAACCGGGATTTGCGTTGGCTGGAATTAAAAAATAAAGAATACTTGCAATAGATATAAAAATTATGCATGCCAGTAAGAGCCATTTTTTCATAGTAAAATTTTGTATGTCACTGTAGTTTGGAGTGCAAATTAAAGTTATTTAAAGCAGTATTAAATCAATAAAAAGTTAAAGGCAATATAAAGACAGAACTGGGCACGATTTACCATTTGGCGCAGGAAAGCTGTGAAGTTCTACAAAGTGTTCTT
The DNA here is from genome assembly GCA_041742655.1 of Ferruginibacter sp. Taxonomy (GTDB): domain Bacteria; phylum Bacteroidota; class Bacteroidia; order Chitinophagales; family Chitinophagaceae; genus Ferruginibacter. The sequence goes on from JBGSIG010000602.1 coordinate 6,726, forward strand.
CTTTAAAGACTGTTTCCAATACGGCTCCCAGCATGAATGAGCAAGTCCTCCAG
>JBGSIG010000603.1:0-1694 GCA_041742655.1 Ferruginibacter sp.
TTTAAAAAAATGGTTCACTTTTCGCCGGTAGCTGAAAAGCAGAATCAGTAAAAAGGTCCTGTGGCCGAGTGGCTAGGCAAAGCTCTGCAAAAGCTTCTACAGCAGTTCGAATCTGCTCGGGACCTCAACCAATAGGATTACTTTAAAAGTAATCCTATTGTGTTTATGGCTATTTCTATCATGTATTGAGTTTTTGTTGCGGCTGCTTTTTCCGGCATATCCAACAGTTACGCTAATTATTTATCATGAAATTTTCTAAAATTTTATATCGTATTGGTTTTGCAGCCTGCATCCTGTTGTTTGCATCCTGCTTTTTGCCATGGGCCTATTACGCAGACCCGCATATTGGTTCAGAAACCGAAAGAACATTTACAGGATTTTTTACTTATCAAAACCAATATGGAAAACCAGGTAAATTTTTAGGCATTATAGCCGTCGTAATGTTTGTATTTATGCTAGTGCCAAAAATATGGGCCAAGCGGGCAAACCTGTTTATAGCAGCCTTAGGCGTTGGCTATGCTATCAAATCTTATATTTTATTTACCTCTTGCTATAACGCATATTGCCCCGATAAAAAACTGGGTATTTTTATTATGATGATTTCCATGTTCCTTTTACTGGTTACATCAGCATTTCCGGATATTAAATTAAATGCGGATACCAAAGAAACTGGCAAGGATATTGAAACCCCGGCTGTTTAAATTATTTCACCTATTGTTTTTTAATTTTGTACCATTCTAAGCTTAATAGTTTTTAATATGATCACAAAATGGATTGCAGAACCGGTTTTATTAGAAGGTGAAACTGTCATGTTAATTCCTCTTGATAAAAAGTATTTTAATGAGCTAATTGAAGTAGCAAAAGATAAAAAGATATGGGAATATTATGCCTTTGATGGCAGCAATCCTAACACAATGCAAGGCATTCTACATGCTGCGCTTGTTGAACGGGACAACGGAAATCAATTTCCATTTGTTATTTTTCACAAAGCCGACAATGCGATTATTGGAAGCACCAGGTTTTTAGACATTCAGCCGACGCACAGGAAATTGGAGATAGGTTCTACGTGGCTGCATCCAAACTACTGGGCAACCGGAGTAAACCGTGAGTGTAAGTTATTGCTGCTGACTTATTGCTTTAAGCATTTAAAAGCCATACGTGTTCAATTAAAAACGGATGAAAATAATCTCAGGTCCAGAAAAGCTATCGAAAAAATTGGCGGCCAGTTTGAAGGTATTTTAAGGCATGATATGCTGCGGGATAATGGAACTAAAAGAAACTCGGCTTATTATAGTTTATTGGACGAGGAATGGGAAGTGAAAAAAACAGATTTGATTAATTTATGCGAAAAGAAAAAGAACAATCGCTAAAAGCCTGCGGCAAACTCTTCTTAAAAAAATCAATCACTTTATTAAAACATTCGGTTCTGCAATTCGTGCGTTCATCATTTCTTTTTCACTTCCTTCTGCCAGGCATCTTTTAAAGTAACGGTTCTGTTAAACACCAGTTTATCATTGGCGGATTCTTTATCTAAACAGAAATAGCCCTTTCTTAAAAACTGGTAACGGGTAGCCGTAGTTGCTTTTTCCAGCGATCTTTCAACCCATGCAGTTGGTATTACTGTCAGAGAATCTTCATTGATATATTCCTTAAAATCACCTTCTTCGCTTGCAGGATTTTCTACTTTAAACAAA
>JBGSIG010000604.1:0-2514 GCA_041742655.1 Ferruginibacter sp.
GGACACAAGCGTGTTTGTGTTGGTGTACAGGCAATACTGTGGGGTGGTTAGGTTTGACTGGCCGGTTACAGTAGCTGTGAAAGTAGAACATGCTACGTTGGAAATAGCGATCGATCCGCCTACAGATGGTTTTGCCGGGTCTGTCCACGATGCCGATTTAATGTTACCGCAATTGTCTTTTACAAATAATCTTACTGAATGTTTTGTTCCTATTTTATACCCAAAACTATTTGTTGTAAACCAGCTTGTGTCGCCGGGTGTAGTTGAAATGCCGTATAAATATCCGTTGAATATTGCGTTAGGGGTTGTATTATTTTTGCTGTCCCTTATGGTGTTGGTAACATTAATACTATCGCACCCAATTTTGTTTACAGTGTAGGTGTTGATGGTCCAGTCGTAGTTATCAATAATGATGCTTCTTGTTTGAATACCGCCGCAGGAATCTGTTAATTGAACTAAATAATTGCCGGAAATTAAATTGGCAAACATTCCAGTACTGTTGGTAGTACCCACCCCGGAAGCAGACGGTGCAATGATTGTGTAGGTGAATGGCCCCCGGCCAAAATTTTGCCCGGTTAACGAAATTGTTCCATTATTTCCGTTGATGCAGGTTACGCCGGTGGAAGCCATTGTGAAATTAGGCGTTGCATAATTTCCCGATACAGTTACTGTATCCTTACTGTAAGTACAATTTGTGGTAATGTCAAAAACAGTTAAAATATAATTGCCCGCCGAAAGTCCGGTAATAATATTACTCGATGTATAGTTTATTACAACAGGCCCTGTTGCCTTGTATTTATAGTTGCCCGATCCACCGGTTGCGTTAATTTCAATTGTTCCTGTTGCAGCACATCGGCTTTCGGTTACTTTATAGGTGGCCTTTAGAGAGTCACATACTTGCGCAACGGCAAAGTTGGGGAGTAGCAGTGTGGTTAGTATAGCAATTAATAGAATACTTGCGGTGTAGAGTTTTTTCATATTAGAGGTACTGACTTTTGTATAAACGTAATTTTACGGAACTTATTATCATTTTATTTTCTACAACAACTTATAGATATTCACATTTTATTAGCTAATAGGGTATTGTAAGTACAAAAGGGCATCTAAAGCGGGTGTTTTTACTTGTCAGTTTTACTGTTTAGCAATACCATATTTTTTTCGGTGAGTTTTATATGAGAAAACAATTTTCAAAAAAAGACTTGAACGGCTATATTTGAATGCATATTTTGCAACCTATCTGTTGTACTATGCCTGAAATGAATTATTCCAGATAGGAAATCGCCGACGGGTGTTTATTCGTTAAAATAAAATGGGTAGAAAAAATGAGGAAAATCGACATTTTAACAAATTTTGGTAAAGTTGTTGAAATGGGTAGATAAAAATTGTTTAGTATGAAGGTGAATTATTTGTTTGCGTTGTTTTTAGTGTTGGTAGTTGCCGTTGTAAGCTGTAGTAAAAAAAATCATCCTGCTAAAACGGGAGCAACGTCGACAACGACAATTACAACGGTTGATGGTGCCGTAATTAAGGACACCACAGTAGTAAAAAAAGCTCCGGCAAAAGCCAAGGCAAAAGAAGCTGTGCCAAAAGTAATTACAGTAAGTGATGCCAGCGCTCAAAAAACTGTTGACGGAAGATACTATTACGATCTGCAGGGGCATCGGTACTGGCGCAATAATAAAGATGGTAAATATTATCTATTCAATAAAACCATGTATGCCGATGCGGCGTTTAAACCTGAACAAAATTAGAGTGCATTTTTTTGTCTTTAAAATACACCTGTTCGGGAATATTATGAATATTGTTATCAACAGAAATCCTATCTCATACAAAATTTCTCATAAATTTTTTCAATAAAAAATGGAGCCTGTTAATTTCTTAACAGGCTGTTCCATCTCTTTCTAATTGGTGGCAGATCATAGGCACTAATTTATCTAAGCTACCGGGCAATAATTTTTCTCATCGGAATCTCATACCCCGAGCTTTTATAATTTATTTCAGAAAATATTTTTTCGCCTTCAGATAGGTGTACATCGGATTGCTTGCATATCTTAAATTTTTCACCTTCTGAAACCGTTGCCAGTGCCTGCGCCATTGCCCCAAATAATAATTGAAGGCAAATCCTGTCGGTTATAAAATAATTCAGGTAAATTTCATCGGTTGTAAAAAAAGATTTTTCAGGCTGTTGTTTTATACTCGCCATTAACACTAAGTTGCCCGTTTCGAGGGTAAAAAAAATCAATTTGGTTTTGGCACTATCAATAATTGCTTACTTAAAAGCAAGGCAATGTGTGTCGAACATAATCATACCTGTTTGTTTAGTATAAAATTATCAAAGCGTATTAAAAGCTACTGCGCCAAATGACACAAACTAGTTGAGTTGTAAATGTTGCTAAAGTGGCTCTCAAAAAATTAACATCATTAATGTGGTTGACTGCCACACTCAGTAACTTTAAATTATTGCTTTTCTCTGAAGCGGGATTGCAAAAAAATTTCGAAAAACACAAAGATTAT
>JBGSIG010000605.1:0-1666 GCA_041742655.1 Ferruginibacter sp.
GACTGTTTCTACAGTATTATTAGCAAGTTGTACACAGCCTTTTAAAAAAGGACAAAAGGGGTTGGAGTACAAATTAATTTCAGACGGCAGTGGAAACAAAATAAAAAACGGGGAGTTTTTTGAGATTCAATTCAAGCAAACTTACAAGGGAAATGATTTAGATACTGTTTTATACAATTCAAGCGACAAAGCGAACCAGATAGCAACTATGGACAGTGCCTCTATTCCTCCTGAGTATTATGAAATATTTGGCCAGGTAAAAAAAGGCGACAGCATTGTAATAAAGCAACTGGTTGACAGTATGATGAAAGAGGGTACGACACCTCCATTCATGAAGAAGGGTGGTAGCCTTATTGCTTATTACAAGATTGTAAATATTTACAGTACCAAAGAAGCTGCTGACAGTGCATACCAGGTGCAAATGCAGGTTGCAAGAACCAAAGATTCTTTAAATGCAATAGCACAAATTGAAAAAGATGATAAAATAATTGCAGCTTATCTTGCTTCAAAGAACATAAAAGCTCAAAAAACCGGCAAGGGTACTTATGTAGAAATTATCCAGGAGGGCACAGGTGCAAAGGTGAATGATTCGGTGGGAGTAAAAATCAACTACACAGGTAAAACATTCAGCGGTACAAAATTCGATTCAAATGTAGATACCCAGTTTAATCATGTGGAACCATATCTTGTAAATATGTGGGCACCACGTGTAATTCCAGGTTGGGTTGAAGGATTGGGAGTGCTTTCAAAAGGAACAAAGGCAAGGTTTTACATTCCCTCAAGTTTGGCTTACGGTGTACAAGGCAGGCAGCCGGACATTAAACCAAACGACAATCTTATTTTCGATATAGAAGTTGTAGACCTGGTAGACAGAAATCAAGGAATGGCTGAAGAAATGGCTGAGCAGCAAAAAATGATGCAACAGCAACAGATGATGCAGCAAATGCAACAGCAAATGCAGCAGCAACAACAAAAACCTGCAGGTAAATAAATAATACTATTCTCAATAAAAAAGCCGCCAGTTTTAACAGGCGGCTTTTTTTATGAGCGTTTATAAATTTCTATTAACTGTATTGCTTCTTTCGCTTCCTTCACATCATGCACTCTAATTATAGAAGCGCCATTTAGTATGGCGATAGTATTTAAAACCGTAGTGCCATTTAAAGCCTCGCCGGCGGTCATTTTAAGTGTTTTGTAAACAGACCCTTTTCGTGAAAGCCCCGCCATTATAGGTTTATCGAGCATCTTAAATACTTCCATATTTTTCAGCAGCGTGAAGTTGTGCTCAGTGGTTTTGCCAAAGCCAAAACCTGGGTCAACTATCAAATCTTTTATACCTGCGGCTGTACATTCCGCGATTTTTTTAATAAAGAAATCAAGCACTTCCTTTGTCACATCCTTGTAGCTGGCATGTTGCTGCATATTTTCAGGCACGCCTTTCATGTGCATGCAGATGTATGGAACCTGCAATCTTGCTGCCGTATTTATCATTTCAGTATCCATATTTCCGGCACTAATATCATTTACTATGTCTGCCCCGTTACTAACTGCCGTAGCTGCCACTGTAGCATGATAAGTATCTATTGATAAAATTATTTCTGGATATTTTTTATGGAGCATTTGTATAATGGGCAATACCCGATAGAGCTCTTCTTCAGCGCTAATG
>JBGSIG010000606.1:0-4296 GCA_041742655.1 Ferruginibacter sp.
ATAGGCGAATTTAAATATACCTGGTCGTCAAAAAATCCTTTGGTGTATTCCTGAAGATTGTACACTCCGCTCATGGCAATAACACCATCAATCAGGTCAGGCCTTTTTAAAAATAAGTTCATACTATGTAAAGCGCCAAAAGAAGCTCCGGATACTATTATCGGTGTAGTCCATGAAGTGCTGTTCTTTATAAAAGGTACTACTTCATCGTAGATATAGGTATTAAATTCGTTGTGCCGGATGGCTTTATGCTCACCCAGCATATCGTTGTTCATCCAGCTTTCATTGTTCATACTATTGACAGAAAATACTTTTATTTTACCGGCGTTTATATAAGGAGCCAGGTAATCTATTAACTGAAAACGTTCGTACTCCAGGTAATCAGCCGCGGCTGTTGGCACCAACAACAATGCAAATCCATAGTCGCCATATTGTACAATAGGCATTTCTCTACGTAATGAAGGGCTATACCAACTTGTAAGTTCTCTTTTCATATTAAGTTTATTTGCCTTAATTTTAATAATATAATTTCTCTAAAGTTTCCCGACCCCAAACAACCGATAATTATTAAAGTGAGGAAAGTTTTCACTAAATTATCAAATTCAGTGTTATGATACTAAAATTAAAGTACCCGATTGCAATATTTTTTTTATCGGTAATGATCATTGGCTGTCAGCATGAACTAAACTTCCCCCCGGATCAAATGCCTGGTGCAGCCGTATTTAGCTATTATGGATCGCCAGATACCTGCACGTATTCAAATATCTCTGGTTCGTATAAAACCGGGGCTCCGCTGGGAGCAACAAATCATGTTACCATCGGTGTTAATGTTACCACTGTTGGAAGCTATAATGTTTCTACCTCATTGATAAACGGAATAAAATTTTCAGGGTCTGGCAATTTTGCAGCTACCGGGCTGCAAACAATTTTACTTACAGGCAGCGGAACGCCGACGTCGGCAGGCGTATTCTTATTTCCTGCAACAACATCAGGATGTTCCTTTGCTGTTACAATCGTGGATGGCCGCAACAGTGGTACGGCGCAATTTACATATTATGGTGCTCCGGCCGAATGCACCAATGTGACAGTTGGAGGAAATTATACTATAGGTAAAGCTTTAACCTACCTCAACCGGGTAAGAATAGATGTAGATGTTTTTACGCCCGGCAGTTACAATATTCAAACTGAAACTATAAACGGTGTTTCATTTTCGGGGTCAGGAATTTTACCTACCCAAGGCTATGGAGTTGTCGATCTTTTTGGTACTGGAACGCCCATTAATGAAGGCCTGTTTAAATTCGCACCCTCTAACAACGGTTGCTCGTTTGGGCTACGTGTTTTTCCACAAAACACCTCCAAAGCTTTTTTTACTTTCACCAGTAACGGAACTGATTTTGCGTTTAACAACATTAGTATGTCGTATTACACTGATTCAATTGCCATATCAGCGTTTGAACTACTCTTGCCTGATAGCCGGCGTTTTGATATGATATTGAAAAAATCTCCGGCAATCTCAAACGGCAGCTACGATCAACACTCTTTATTAAATACAGACATGTATTGTAAGGCATTATATGCGGATAACACATTGTCAACCGAATGGAGTATTGGCCAGGTGGACCAGGCAGAAAAATTTTCAGTAAAAATCACCACGTATACATTAGAATTAATTGAGGGTAATTTTGCCGGCACATTGTATGACCAAAATGGAAATGGTACCAGCTCTATAGCTATAACCAACGGTAGTTTTGTGCTATATTTCTAAAAAGAAGCCAAGAATAATTTTCTCAAAGCCAGGTATTATTCCACTACACCTTCTTTTATTTCTGTCCATAATTCATGATAACACTTTGCGGCGTAGCTGCTGCGTGCATACTCTTCTATCGGCTGACGATGAATGCCCATTTTTTCTACATCAGATAAATACGGTATATAATTTTGGAAGAATTTTTTGTCTTTGTACAACTCTTCCATTATGTGGTTGTGCATATTTTTCCGGAGGTCAACCATGGAGAAAAAACACATCATTTTCTTACTGTCAAGATCCTTTTCTTTAAAGTAATCTTTCACCATGTTATAAGTACGAACTGATAAAGTAGTGGGGATAACGGGCATCAATACTATATCAGCCGCATTAAAAATATTTTCACTTAAAGCGCTGAACCCGGGTGGGCAGTCAATAAATACAAAATCATATTCCTTCTCTAATTGTTTTAAAATTCCCTTCAACCGGTTTTTTTGCCCTTTCATTTCATCCACCATAATGTCAAAACTTTTAATAGAATTATCGGCAGCAATAATTTCCAGGTTGTCATATTCAGTTGCCAATATTGCGCTATCAAGGTTTGCATCCTTACTGATGAGTTTCTTTATACCCTGGGCGTCTTTTGGTTTTACTTTATAATAGAAAGTAGTGGAGCCCTGGGGGTCAATATCCCACAACAAAGTCTTGAAGCCATCGTTGGCGGCCAGGTAAGCAAAATTTACGCAGGAGGCCGTTTTTCCAACGCCACCTTTAAGATTATAGAGTGCAACTGTTATCATACGTTAATTTTTAATTTGAAAAAAAGGATTGGTAAGATATGAATTTATTTTTGAGGCGTATTCATTGATGGCTGATTTTTTGAAGCCTTGTTTGCGGATCGTAAATTAAGGCTGCTGGTTTTCATACCAGTCAGACCTGCACGGTCAGACTCGTATAAAATATCAACCTTTCATTTCAGCCAGTTCCTTTTGTAGCCTGAACATTTCATCCCGTAATCTTGCTGCTTCCATAAAATCCAAATCACGGGCCGCTTTCTCCATTTCTTTTTTAATTTTTGCAATGCCTTTTTCCATTTGAGGAATGGTTTTATACTCTGCCTGTTCTTCCGCAGCAACTGTTACAATATCTTCATTTTCATTTATAGAATATGGATTTGATGGGTCGTACCCTTTTACATCTAATACTGAACCTTGTGCAAAAATTTGTTCTTTACTTTTTATAATTGTGGTTGGTGTTATGCCATGTTCGATATTGTAAGCAATTTGTTTTTCTCTTCTGCGGTCGGTTTCATCAATGGTTTTTTGCATGCTTTCCGTCATCTTATCTGCGTAAAAAATTACCAGCCCATCCACATTACGTGCAGCTCTGCCAGCTGTTTGGGTAAGACTGCGTTCGTTACGTAAAAATCCTTCCTTATCAGCATCTAAAATGGCCACCAGTGATACTTCGGGCAAATCCAGGCCTTCCCTTAATAAATTAACCCCAACCAATACATCTATAATACCTAGGCGTAATTCCCTTAAAATTTCTACCCTTTCCAACGTGTGTACTTCGCTATGTATATACTTACTTTTTATGTTGATACGATGCAGGTATTTATCCATTTCTTCCGCCATACGCTTGGTAAGCGTTGTTACTAATACCCGGTCGCCCTTGGTAATTCTTTTATCAATCTCATCCAGCAAATCGTCTATCTGGTTAAAGGACGGCCTTATTTCAATTGGTGGATCTAATAAACCTGTTGGCCGCACAACTTGCTCCACCACCACTCCACCTGTTTTATCCAGTTCAAAATCTCCAGGTGTTGCAGATACAAATATGGTCTGGTTGATCATGTTTTCAAATTCATGAAAATTCAGCGGACGGTTATCTAAGGCCGAGGGCAAACGAAATCCATAATCTACCAATACCAGTTTACGGCTTCTGTCGCCACCATACATGCCGCTCACTTGCGGGATGGTTTGGTGGCTTTCGTCAACAATACAGATAAAATCTTTAGGAAAATAATCCAGCAGGCAAAAAGGACGAATACCCGGTTTACGACGGTCAAAAAAACGTGAGTAATTTTCTATGCCATTACAATAACCCAGTTCCCTGATCATTTCCAGGTCGTAATTAACCCTTTCGCTTATACGTTGTGCTTCTATAAATTTTCCGCTGCTTTTAAAATAATCAACTTGTGCGGCGGTTTCATCCTGTATCTCGTAAATTACCTGCTGCATAATATCTTTGGGAGCAAGGTAGAGGTTTGCAGGAAAAATAGCAGCATTGTCCACCAGGCCAATTCGCTTACTGCTGCTTAGTTCCAGCGTTTCAATCGTTTCAATTTCATCTCCAAAAAAACTAATCCGGTAACCAAAATCAACGTAGGGTAAATTAATATCTACTGTATCGCCGTTTACTCTAAAAGTGCCTCTTGTAAAATCACCTTGCGAGCGTTGATACAAACTATTTACCAGGGCATGTAAAAATCCTTGCCGGGAAATAACCTGTCCTTTTTGAATACGAATAATGCCATTTTCAAATTCGGC
>JBGSIG010000607.1:0-4861 GCA_041742655.1 Ferruginibacter sp.
TCCGCATATTACAGATGAAATAAAGCGCAGGATGCTGCTCCTCGGCAACACCGGCGAATATGATATTATTATAACTGAAATTGGCGGCACCGTAGGCGATATTGAAAGTTTGCCTTTTGTGGAAGCTGTTCGCCAGTTGCAATGGCAGATGGAAGAAGAAGATTGCCTGGTAATACACCTTACTTTGATACCCTATCTGAAAGCAGCAAAGGAATTAAAAACCAAGCCTACCCAGCATAGTGTAAAATTGATGAGCGAAAACGGGGTACATCCCGACATCATTGTCTGCAGAACTGAAAGATCATTGAACTTAGAACTTAGAAAGAAGATAGCGCTGTTTTGCAACGTAAAAACAGAGGCGGTAATTGAAGCGATGGACGCCAGTTCTATATACGAAGTGCCATTAAAAATGCTGCAGGAAGGGCTTGACGTGATCACATTAAAGAAGCTACATATTAATGGTTACTCGGCTCCTGAATTAACTAAGTGGAAATCGTTTTTAGATAAACTGAAATACCCCTCCGGTAAAATCAATATCGGTCTTATTGGAAAATACATTGAACTGCAGGATGCCTATAAATCTATTTTAGAATCTTTTGTACATGCCGGCGCTATCAATGAATGCAAAGTAAATATTGTTAATGTGCATAGCGAAACAATTACAGATGATAATGTGGTGGAGAAATTAGGTGCATTGGATGGTTTACTGGTGGCACCGGGTTTTGGCAGCAGGGGTATTGAGGGTAAAATTACAGCAGTGAAATATGCAAGAGAAAACAAGTTGCCTTTTTTTGGAATTTGCCTGGGCATGCAAATGGCAGCCATTGAGTTTGCAAGAAATGTGTTGGGGTTAAAAGATGCCAACTCCACTGAAATGCAAGCCGACACTAAGTACCCGGTGATTGACCTGATGGCCTCACAGAAGAAGGTAAAAACAAAAGGCGGCACCATGCGCCTTGGCGCTTACGCATGTGAGTTAAAAGAAGGCACGCTTGCCAATAAAATTTACGGTTATTCACCTATCAGCGAACGGCATCGTCATCGCTGGGAATTTAATAATAATTACCTGGAAAGTTTTGAGAAGGCGGGCATGATTGCCAGTGGAAAAAATCCTGCGTCTGGTTTGGTTGAAATTATTGAATTGCAACACCACCCGTTTTTTATAGGAGTACAATATCACCCGGAGTTAAAAAGCACCGTGGAAAGCCCTCAACCTATTTTTGTGGAATTTATTAAAGCGGCAAAAGAGTTTGCCGATAAAAAAATATCGGTTAAAAATTCAGTGTTGCATACAGAAATGAACTAAGAATTTCTGATGTCTGTTCCGATAGCTATCGGAATTTAGATGTCTGATTTTTTTCAATTCGGAAAGTTTATTTTAAAGTGGAAGATTATGCATTGTAACATCTTTGATGTTGGATCCTAAAGGCTATCGGATTTCGGATAGCATAAAAATTCCACCGTCCTTAAAATTGAATCTTAGAGTAAGGGTCTCCGCCTCTAAAAAAATCCGACATCATCAAATCAGACTTATTATTATTGCTCCTGCCGTGTAAGAATATTTTTTTTCATTTTTTCCCAAAGCCCGTCAAAGGTTTCATCGGCTTCTTCTTTCCATTGTTTGCGAAACGTGTTTATTTTATGGTTGCGGTCTTCTTTGGTGATATCAAAAAAGCTGCTAGTTGCTTCGGCATCGTTTTGATGTGACAAAGTATAATACAATTCTTTTAGCTGCTTTTCTTTACGGATATTATTTTGCGCCAACGCTATTTCTAATTCTTCTCTAAGTTTCGCCTTTTCATCATACGTGCCGGAAGGAAGGATCGTTTTTGCTATAACAGGCATTAATTCTATCAGCAACAATATTATTACCAGCAAATAGTATCTAAACTGCAGCGCCGGATTATTCTTTATTAAATTGTTCAGTGCTTCTATCTGCGTTAAAAATCCATCATTAAAAAATTGAGTAAAGTTTGCCTCTTCTCTTTTTATATTGTCCTCTATAGTTTTCAATTCGTTTTCAATAGCAGTAATTTTGGGATCGCTGATGGCAGATAAATGTTGATATGCTGCATCCAGTTTCAGGTACTCCTCTCTTTTAGCAGCAGCAATTGCTTTTATACCCACTTTGCCGGAACCACCGCTGCCATCTGATTCAGCCAAAAAATTTTCCCTGGCTTTTGCTACGTCGGTATATTTTTCGGACATTTCTTTTTGCAGATTTTCTTTGTCAGCCAGCAACGATGATTTTCTGCTTTTATGAAGCACATTCAATTCAGCCGTCTTCAACTGTTTCTTCATTTCATTGTCTAATGAAGTTTGCAGCTTTATTTCTTTGTTAAATATATACAACAGGGCAGGCTGCGCCATAAAAGTGCCAATGGTTACTGCCAGCAGCCCCCTGAAAAGTAATGGCCATAGCTTGTTTTTCGAAAATTTATTGATGCCTTTTATCAGGGCCCTGTCGATGGTTAAAATAATGAATCCCATAAAAAGTCCCAAGGGCAATGCCAGCAATATACTTGTCGCAACAGTCCAGAAAAAATAGGTCCATGCAAGGCAGGCAAAGGCCCAGGTAGCCAGCACCGTCATTCCAATTATTTTATGACGGTTTCTGTCAATAACTGCATCGGCCAGTAATTCTTTTTCCGCGGTAGAAAGCCACCACAAAAACTCAGTAAAACGCGTAGGGGTGTAGCTTTCCCTTTCGTTTAAGGCAATATTCTTTTCCATCATGATAAAATGATATTTGATGATTACTAAATAGAATCAATAGCGGAGTAAAGTGAGTTGAGTGTTGAAGTAATTGCAAAATACAACTTGCCTGCAATTATTAACGATAACTTTCACAGATTATTTGCATTTGTTAATACATTAACAGTTCCTTACAATGCTTAAATTAAGCTACAGGGAAATAAGGAGTCTAATAACCTATCTTTGCTCTCTTTTTTTATAACGATATTAAAATAAATTGAAATGAATAAATTGATTGCGAGCCTGGTATTTTTAATGATAACCTTTACTGCGATGGCGCAACCCAAAGGTATGGGTACCAACGACCCGGAAGCAAAAAAAATACTGGATGCGGTTAGTGCCAAATTCAAAACCTTTAAGGCAGTACAGGCAAAGTTTTCGTTGATAATAGAAAATGGTTCAGGTAAAAGTTTAGGCACTAAAACGGGTACTGTTTACATGAAAGGCGATAAGTACAAAGTGTCCATTACTGGGCAGGAGATATTTTGCGATGGCTCTACCATATCAACCTTTGATAAAAGTGCGAATGAAGTAACCATTACTAAAATTGACCCCACGGCCAACAGCCTTACACCTCAAAAAATATTTACCAATTTTTACGACGAAGATTTTTTGTATAAATTAAACGGTGAGACTACTATTGGAGGAAAAAAAGTGCAGGAAATTGAGTTGACACCCATTGATAAAAGCAAACCATTTTTTAAGGTGTTGCTCTACATAGATAAGGCATCGCTCACTATCAAGAGTACCAAGGTGTTTGAAAAAGGTGGTAATAAATATATTTACGCGGTAAACAGCATCAATACAAGCGCATCCATCAACGATGAACAGTTTATTTTTGCTGCAAAGAATTTCCCCGGCGTTGAAGTGATTGATTTGCGGTAACCGCAATTTTACGTTTCAATTAGGGTTCTATAAAATTAGAAGTGTTGGTGTTAGCGTAACAAAATACTGACACATCCTAAGTTCCCCCTTCGGGGGACAAGGGGCTTCCCCACCGATAAGTATTAACATCAATCCCGGCAAGATCCAGCACCCTGTCCACAACAGTTGCTGCAACTTCTTCAATGGTTGTTGGTTTACTGTAAAATGACGGCGTTGCGGGGCAAATAATTCCGCCTGCGAGGGTAACACTTTCCATATTTCGGATATGTACCAGGTTATAAGGGGTGTCTCTAACTACGCATATTAATTTTCGCCTTTCTTTTAAAACAACATCTGCGGCCCTTGTAATAAGATCGTTGCTGATGCCGGTTGCAATTCTTCCCAATGTGCCCATACTGCACGGGATAATGATCATAGTATTGTATTGACCGGAGCCTGACGCAAAAGGGGCCATGAAGTCCTGCTGGGTATAAAATGTAAACGGGTAGTTTTTATAGTGTTCATTATCCAGTTCTGTTTTCCAAACCAGTTTTGCATTTTCTGTTAATACCACCGCAATGTCTGAACATTGCACTTTTGCCTGCAATAATTTATTTAACAGAACTTTTGAATAGATAGAGCCGCTTGCCCCTGTAATAGCTACAACAATTTTATGCATTGGTTTGTCGTTATAATGTTTGCGTAAGCTACTAAACAATTATTGTATGCAAAAGGTTACCAGCTTTTTTATTGTTGCGTTTCTATTTTTAATAACTGTATCGTTTGTTCCGGCAAATAAAGGAAAAGTGCAATGGATAACAATGACAGAATTGCAGGAGCTGTATAGCAAAAATCCCAAACCCATCCTGGTAGATGTTTATACAAGCTGGTGCGGCTGGTGCAAAGTGATGGACAAGCAAACCTACACCAATGAAAAAGTAGCCAATTATATCAATGAACATTATTATGCGGTAAAACTGGATGCCGAACAAAAAGAATCGATAGAATGGAATGGTAAAAAATATGCATACGATAAAACAAACAAAGTAAATGAGCTGGCGGTGTATTTATGCTACGGGCAATTGAGTTTTCCGACAACCGTATTTATTACCGCCATGGATGCACAACCGGCACCGCTTTCAGGGTATTTAAAAGCAAAAGAAATAGAATCGCCGCTGAAATTTTTTGGAGGAGGTGCATACAAAACACAAAATTTTCCAGACTTTGATAAGTCATTTAAAAC
>JBGSIG010000608.1:0-3461 GCA_041742655.1 Ferruginibacter sp.
GGCCTATAAAGATATTTGTAACCCATACTTTGCCGAAGAACGATTGTAATAGTCTGCCGACCTGTAGTCTTTTACCAAAAGTTTTTCTCCAGTTTTCTGAATAGATATTTTCCAACTGCAACCTGCTGAATTTATGCTGCAAAAAATCATCAATTGCGCCTGCTGCCAGTTTGCTGCTGTGTAAGGCCATGCTCATGCCGTTGCCGCATAAGGGCGTTATCATGCCCGCGGCATCGCCGCACAATAAAATATGATTGTAGACGGGTGCTTTTTTTGCAAAGGATATTTGAGAAATAACAACCGGCGCTTTGTAAAGGATAGTTGCTGATTCGAAGATTTTTTTTAAGTGAATATTTTTATACAACACATTCTTTTCCATTGCTTCGATGAAATTTTTATTTTCTTTTAAATTTTTTGCATTTGTAAGATAGCAGAGGCAACAGGTATCGTTCTCAATTTTAGAAATACCGCAATAGCCATCTTTAAAATTGTGCAACGCTATAGTGTCGGATGCAATGTTGAATTTAATATGATATTTTACCCCAATGTGGTTGTTTAATTTATTGTTTTTTTGTTGGACAAATTTTCTTTTCCACTTTACATCCAGGTTGCTTCTTTTACCAAAGCTTCCACAACAAACCCGGCTTGTGAAAATCCCTTTTGTAGTCTCCAGGGTAAACGCATCGTTTGTAAAACTAACTTCCTCTACCCTACAGTTTTCGTAGATATCTGCACCGGATGCTGCGGCAATTTTTTTTAATTCATGGTCGATAGTATAACGGCTTATACCAAAGCCACCCAACGGTAACTGATGATGTAAACAGTTTCCGTTGGGAGCAGTGACCATTAATTTTTTTATGATAGGTAGGTGCATGGTTGACAATGGCAGCCCAAGACTTTCTATAAAATCCCAACTTTCCAGGCTGATGTATTCGCCGCATACTTTATGAAATGGGTATTGTTCCTTTTCAAAAAGCGCAACTGCATAGCCTTTTTTTGCAAGCTGTATGGAAAGTGCCAATCCCGCCAGCCCGCCACCAATAATGGTTACATCGTATTGCGTCTTATTATGCATTTGTGTAAACAATTAAATACCGGAAGGCCCATTTCCAGTCGACTGAATAATGTTGGATACCTGCGCTTGTCAGCATTTTTCTCCATTCTTCTTTTTTGAACCCTCTTGCAACAGAAAGCGGCGCATCATTTTTTACAAGATACGAGTGCGAGAAAATTTGGGTAATAATTTTAATGGAATAATAAGCTAACCAATGGCGGTGAAGATCATTAATGAAAAAGCCCGTTGTTGCATGTTGCTTCATCCAGCCTAACATAAAAATTAAATCCTGTTCGTTAAAATGGTGGCAGAACAGGGAAGAGAAAATTATATCAGGTTTACTATCATTAAAAGAAACATTTTTGTAGTCGGATACCATCCATCTGCAAGCGAGTGCAGGATATTGTTGTTTCGCAAAATCAATACATTCCTGCTTTATATCAATGCCGATAAAAGTAACGGCCATATTATTTTTAGCACACCATTTTTCAATAGCGCTTAAATTATCGCCGCCGCCACAGCCAATTTCGCAGACAGTAATAGTTTGTTTTTTTTTATGTTGGGATACTATTTTTGTTAAACCAGTGATGGTAATAGCATGGCCGCCGAGAAGGGTATTTACCCTATTTAATTCCTTCATGTTTTGCATGATATCGGCAAAGGGAATATTCTCACTGTCTAAAATTTCCTTTTTATATGATCTTTGGCTAAGGTTAATCATAGGTAGCAATAAAGGTTTCCATTGTGAGGCCGGGGCCAAAAGCAGCGCCAAAAATAGTTGCGTCCTGCTGTTTATTATTTTGAAGCGCCTTTAATATCTCATACAATACAAACAAAACCGTCGGTGAACTCATGTTTCCATAGTCTCGTAAAACATTGTACGAATATTGCAGGTCATCTTTTTTTAAACCGGTACTTTGTTCTATTGATTCTAGAATTTTTTTTCCGCCCGGATGAATGCACCAATGGGTGATTGTCTCTTTTTTTACATCTGCACTGCTTAGGGCTTTATTAAGTAAAATATTAAAGTCTTCTTTAA
This sequence comes from Ferruginibacter sp., assembly GCA_041742655.1. GTDB lineage: Bacteria > Bacteroidota > Bacteroidia > Chitinophagales > Chitinophagaceae > Ferruginibacter. The sequence goes on from JBGSIG010000608.1 coordinate 2,094, forward strand.
CCAGGTCGGGTACATAGCCGGTTAAGGTCATTAAAAAGCCTTTCGACGATAGTTGCCAGCTCATATCTTTTTTACCCTTAAAAGCTACATCTGAAAAAAAGTTTTTCATCATAAGTCCTTTTTCGGGTGCTTTATTATTTTTAATCAACACGGCTGCACAACCATCACCAAATAAAAGGGTAGAGGTAATATTGTCGATGGAATTTTCTTTTTGAAAATGGAGGGTGCACAATTCGGTGCATACAATTACTACATTGGCGTAAACATCGCCATTGCAAAACGAGTCTGCCATTTTTAGTGCATGGATGGCAGCATAGCAGCCCATAAAATTTACCGAAGTGCGAAAAATATTAGCTGGTAAATCCATAGCTTCCATTATCTCCAGGTCCATGCCCGGTGCACTCATGCCGGTACAGCTTACTGTTATTAAATGGGTTATTTCACTGCTTTTAATTTTTCCGGCTATGCAATCCCGGATGGTGTCAACAGACAATGATGTGGCGTTGGCATTAAACCATTGCATTCTTTTTTCAAGATCAGGAAAAGGCTCCAGGCATTTTGATTTATCGTAAAACTCCCGCTGTTCCGGCGCCGAACTATAGTCGGGCATCACACTATAACGGGTATCAATGCCACTGCGGTTGTACAAAAATTTTAATTTACGGCTATCGGTTTCACAGGTGCTGTAAATGGTATCAGCAAATTCATAAATATCGGCCTGTTTATGCTTGTGCCGCGGTACGCCGGTTGCTATAGAAACTATCTTGCTCAAATTTTTGTAATTAAAAATAATGTGATAAATGCTGCATTTGTACAAACAGATGCCAGCACGGTCATACGCATGGTGTTAACAAAATTTGCCGCAGTATGTTTAAGGCTCACCTGCCTGAACCACCAGAAAAAATATACGAGTACAGGTACAAAGAACATTTGCAAAATAAAAAAGTTATTTTGTTGCGATGTTGATATTAGTTGATACCCCAGCGTAGCCATCGCAAAAAAATAAATGATGGCTGTAAATACAAATGTTCCATTATACCCCAGCAGCATACTCATGGTTGTTACGCCATCTTCTTTATCTGCCCTGTGTTGGTAAATTTGTGTTAGCGGGTAAAAACCGCCTATTAGTAAGGAGGCAGCTATCATGTCAAATATGGGAACACCAAGGGTTTTGTTGCTGCTGCTGCCATGCATCACCAAAAAAAAAGTAACCGCACCTTGAAAAAAAATCACTGTAAGATACCCAATTAGCGGGTATTGCTTTAAGCGTATTCCTCTAAAACTATAAGCCCTTGAAGCAAGTATATAAGCAATGATGCCAATTGCAAAATATGCACTTATAAAACAACTCAATATGATAGCAACGGT
>JBGSIG010000609.1:0-3164 GCA_041742655.1 Ferruginibacter sp.
GCTATTTCTATTTATATTTTTAGCAATAAATTTGTAAGTACAAAAAAGTCATTTTCTATTGTTTAACAATAGAAATTTTTCGTCATTCCATTAAATGATTTACATGCGCATAATTATTTTTTGCCTCGTTCTGCTGCTGCAAATTTGTGCTAAACTAAACGCACAGGCTCAGTTGTATACCGAAAAAAACCGGCCGCAGTTTCATTTTTCACCACCGGCACATTGGATGAATGACCCAAACGGTATGGTCTACTATAAAGGAGAATATCATCTTTTTTATCAGCATTACCCTGACAGTTCTGTTTGGGGCCCGATGCACTGGGGCCATGCCATCAGCCAGGATTTAGTGCATTGGAAAAATTTACCTATAGCACTCTATCCTGATTCCATCGGCGATATTTTCTCTGGTAGTGTAGTGGTAGACAACGACAATACTGCCGGCTTTCAAAAAGGATCTGAAAAAGCATTGGTGGCCATTTTTACTTATCACAATATGGCCATGGAAAAAGCAGGCAAAAATAATTTTCAAACCCAGGGAATGGCCTATAGTATAGATAAAGGAAGAACCTGGATAAAATACAGTGATAACCCGGTGATAAAAAATCCGGGTATAAAAGACTTTCGTGATCCAAAAGTGTCGTGGCATTCACAGTCAAAAAATTGGGTATTAACACTCGCTGCAGCAAATGAAATACAATTCTATACATCAAAGAATTTAAAAGACTGGACTCTATCTGGCAAATTCGGATCGGATGAAGGAAGCCACGGTGGTGTTTGGGAATGTCCCGACCTTTTTGAAATGAGGGTAAATAATGAAGGTGAAAAAAAGTGGGTGTTACTGGTAAGTATTGGTAACGGTGCAATAAACGGGGGTAGCGGTACTCAATATTTTATTGGCAGCTTCGATGGAAAAACATTCAAAAATGATAACCCTAAAGAAACTATTTTATGGGTGGATTACGGCACGGACAATTATGCCGGCGTTACATGGAGCAATGTTGACAGGCATTTATTTTTAGGCTGGATGAGCAACTGGCAATATGCCCAAACTGTACCAACCAGCACGTGGAGGAGTGCTATGACCTTGCCCAGAGAATTAAGCTTACATAAAACAAAAGTAGGTATCCGGCTTTTTTCAACCCCTGTAAACGAAATTGAGTCGCTGAGAATGTCAAAGACTTCGGTGCATGTAAAATCAAATATTACCTATCCTTTTTCTCTGGGCGAATTACTTTTAAATTTTGATATAGATAAACAGGGGGCAGATGATTTTGGTGTTGAGTTTTTTAATGCTGCAAAAGAAAGAATAAAAATAGGTTTCAAAAAATCATCCAATCAATTTTATATTGATCGTACAAATGCCGGCGAATCAAATTTTTCCACAATTTTTCCCGCTACACATTTTGCGCCCCGCATATTAACCGGCAAAACAGTACGTATGCATATTTTTCTTGACCGGGCTTCGGTAGAATTATTTGCAGACGATGGAAGTATAGTAATGACGGATATATTCTTCCCGAATGAAAAATTAAATAGTTTTCAATTGTATCCAAATAATAATTTTTTAATGAGTGGGGAGTTTTATGAGTTGAAATCTATTTGGTAATAAGCAATGATGGCAATTGGTTTGAAAGTTCTATTAAAACACTGGCTTCCCGCTTACATACTTATTTCCTCTTAAATAAAATCGATAAAGTAATAAAGCGTCAGCGCCTGCATAATCTACGCCGATGCGCTTACTTCTACCAATTTGCTTTTTATCTATTTTATAATCATCTGCTAAAAGATATAGCTCATTATCAAGCAGGCTGACGCCAGAATGCATTTTATGAATCCCCAATGCCTTGCCAACATTTCCCGGTCCTTTGGTTAATGTATAGTCCAAATTTTCCTTGCCTGTTCTTGTCAACATAGTATCAATTCCAGCTATCGGTTCTACGGCTCTTATCAAAACAGCATGAGGAATTTCTTTTTTATTGGTTACAATATTAAACATTTGGTGTATGCCATAGCAAATGTAAACATAAGCTGTGGCGCCCCCCGCATACATCGGTTCATTGCGCAAAGTACGCCTGCCATCGTATGCATGTGAGGCTCTATCTGCAATACCAGCGTAAGCTTCCGTTTCCACAATTCGCCCACTGGTTAATACGCCGTCTATTTTTGTAACAATGATTTTGCCGAGTAATTCCTGCGCAATCAACACTACATTTTCACGCTCATAAAATTCAATGGTTAGTTTATGCAACTTATCTGTATTTTTAAACACAAAAGTACTTTCCAGTTTTCTCTTTTTTGTTTCTTGTTTATTCTGCGGCTTGATTTTTGGATTATTCGGCCCTGAACCGTCAACAAAAAACACTAAACTAAAAACATTCAACTGTTCAATATGAATAAATTGCCATGTTAAAAGATATCATTATTGCCATACAATCTTACGTAGAAGCTCACCGCTTTATTGTAAAACACCGGTTATGGAAATGGATCTTTATTCCGGGAATATTGTACGCCATGTTGTTTGGCGTAGGAATTTATTTTTTTTTTATCAGCAGCAGCAGGGCAATAGATTATTTACTTTCTGTGGCAGGATTAAATAACTGGATGGATACCCTTGAAGGAAGCTGGCTTAAATTTCTTTTCATTTTTGGCCAGGTAATTTTACACCTGGTATTGTTGTTGTTTTACTTTTCGTTATTCAAATACCTTTTCTTAATTGTCGGTGCTCCGCTGTTTGCCTATTTAAGCGAAAAAACAGAAGCTATCATGGAGGGGCGGGATTTTCCGGTAAGCTTTGCGCAGTTGACAAAAGATATTGTGCGTGGTATAAAACTGGCGTTACGCAATACACTTTGGCAAACAGTGTACACTTTGTCTATTTTGATGTTATCTTTCATCCCTGTTGTTGGGTGGTTTACGCCGCTAATCGCATTAATAATCGAATGCTATTTTCTTGGATTTTCGATGTTGGATTACAGCTGTGAAAGAAATAAATTATCTGCTACCCAAAGTATTGAATTTATCGGCAAACATAAGGGCCTTGCCATTGGCAATGGTATAGTTTTTTACCTGATGCACATGGTAATTTTTGTTGGATGGGTGCTGGCCCCGAGCTATGCGGTAATAGCTGCCACTATAAGTTTTTATAAAACAAAGTCTGTTAAATT
>JBGSIG010000610.1:0-1938 GCA_041742655.1 Ferruginibacter sp.
ACAGAAAATCTAGTAAGCATATTTTTTACAAGCATAGAAATGAATGCCTACCAAATTCCAGCGTTAAGTGTTAACCTAAGCAATGACTCCTTAATCTTTAATATAGTTAGTTATTTTTATACTTATAAATACAAATTCAAAAACTTGATGGTGGTTTAAACGGGAAACTGAACATATACACAAACGAAACTGAGCAACTATTGATAAAGTATTTTTAAATATGAATGTCTCCTTTATACATATCGTTCATGCATTAATTATTGTACAGAGCCTGCTATTTGCGTTCGTTGTTTTCGTCCGGCGGCATGAAACCGGAAAAGGGAAAAAATTCCTTGGAATATTATTACTTGTATTAGGCGTTCATTTTTTGTACAACTTCTTACATACAGCTTTGCCTGCATCTCCTGCAATTAGGTATATCATTCAGTTCAGCCCAATTTTTGGTTATTTCTATGGCCCGTTACTTTATTTGCATATTAAGGGGCATTTAAATGCTGATTTTACATTCTGGAAAAAACAATTACTGCATTTTGCCCCTGTACCTATTGTACTTTTTTGTATTCTTTTTCATATAGTAGATACGGATGTGCTGGGAAAATTAATCGTTCTTCAAATATTTGTATATACAGTTTTGGGCTTTAAAGAATTAAAACATTATGAGCAGGCGATACAACAATTATCATCTATCAACAATACAGGTGAATTACGTTGGCTTCGTTTTCTGGTACTATTAACCTTATTAATTATAGTAATTGATGGCATTCAGCAATATCAACGAACCATTACCATAGGATCATTTACTTTTAAATTAGAATTCATTACTCAGTTATTATTGCTTGTACTGGTTAATGGGATTGTTTTTGAGGCCTTAAAAAATCCTACTTTCTTCAAACAATTGAACACCGCCAATGATCCTTTACCTGATGATGTGGAACCACTGCCTGGCAACTATAATCCCGCTCTCATTACTGAACTGGAGATGGTCATGGAACAAAAAAAGCCATACCTGAATCCGGCACTTCCGCTAAATACACTGGCAGCACTTTTATCCATACCACCCCGCAGGTTATCGCAGCTCATCAATCAACACTACAATAAAAATTTTTCTGAGTATATTAATAATTATAGAATTGAATATGCCAGGGATATCATTTTAAAAAATGAAGACCCCGGCTTAACGATGATGGAGGTAATGTATGAAGCCGGTTTTATCTCCAGATCTGTTTTTAATACCATGTTCAAGCATAAATTCGGGCAAACGCCTTCCGCATTCAAGCAGGTTCAGCTTAAAAACAAGAAAATCAGTTCTAAATCATGATATAGAACAAGGTCTGCACTTTCCAGAACAGATCCTACCTTTTCCAGAACAGCATTTTTTCCTTCAGCAGCTAGTTTTGTTTCAATGAAAATTATTGAAAAAGCTAAAACCTGGAAAATGAAAAATCTCCTTTTTATTAAAATTGCTGCTGCTGTTCTTTCAAACAGCTTTTTATGCTACTCAGCCCTTTCTCAAAACAGTAGCTGTGAGATTAAATGGGATAAATGGGGAGTGCCACATATTTCCGCAACAACCGATGCAGCTGTCTATTACGGCTTTGGATGGGCGCAAATGAAAGCCCATGGCAACCTGGTTTTAAAAGGCTATGGAAAGGCGAGAGGAAGAGCAGCTGAATATTGGGGCGGAACTCAGGATATTGAAAATGATGTACTAGTCAGAAAACTGAATGTGCCAGCAAGAGCACAAGAATGGCATGATCTACAAGATCAACAAATGAAAAACAATCTTTCCTCTTTTGTAGCGGGGATGAATGATTATTGCCGATTGTATGCTGAAGAAATACCAGATGAACTGAAAGTGGTACTGCCTCTAAAAAATACGGATCCGCTGGCTAAACTTCAAATCAGTTACCACCTTATGGTAGGAGATCGGAAGAGCAC
>JBGSIG010000611.1:0-12451 GCA_041742655.1 Ferruginibacter sp.
ACGAAATACAGTACTTTTTCCGGGTGTAGTGCTACCCATCACAGTAGGGCGGGATAAGAGTATAAAGGCAGTAAGTGACGCCTATAAGGCTGACAAATTGATAGGCGTGATAGCGCAAAAAGACAGTACCGTGGAAGAACCCACCGTAAGTGACCTGGAAGAAATTGGCACTATTGCTAAAATAGCCAAATTAATAAAGATGCCCGATGGCGGCACCACCATTATTATACAGGGAAAAAAGCGCTTTAAAGTAGAAGAAATAACCAGTGACGACCCTTATTTTACCGCAAAAATAAAGCCCCTTGAAGAAGATTCCCTGGTAAACGACAATGATTTTAATGCCATGGTGGGCAGTATCAAAGATCTTGCATCTCAAATCATCGCCATTTCGCCCAACCTGCCAAGCGAAGCCGCTATAATTTTAAAAAATATAGAGAACCCTTCTTTCCTAATTCATTTTGTTAGCAGCAACCTAAACAGCGATATTAAAGATAAACAGCGCTTATTGGTTACCAACAACATTAAAGCAAGAGCCGAGTTGCTGATGAATTTGATGCAAACAGAATTGCAGTACACCGAACTAAAAAATAAAGTAACCAATAAAACAAGAGCAGAACTCGATAAGCAACAGCGAGAGTATTTTTTACACCAGCAAATGAAGGCCATCAAGGAAGAGTTGGGTGGCGATAATGTAGCGGAAGTAAAAGAAATGCTTAAAAAAGCCGAAGGCAAAAAATGGCCGCTGGCAGCAAAAGAAATGTTTATTAAAGGCGCGGAAAAGCTCGAACGGATGCATCCGAGTACACCTGACTATTCCATCGTGTACAATCACCTTGATTTGATGCTCGACTTACCCTGGGAAGATTACACGCCCGATAGCTACGACCTAAAAAAAGCAAGAAAAGTATTAGATCATGACCATTACGGCATGCACAAAATAAAAGAAAGAATACTTGAATACCTGGCAGTATTGAAGTTAAAAGGCGACATGAAAAGCCCCATTCTTTGTTTTGTTGGCCCTCCCGGCATCGGTAAAACCAGCCTTGGTAAAAGCATTGCGCATGCAATAGCACGCAAATATGTAAGAGTCAGTCTTGGCGGCGTACACGATGAAAGTGAAATTCGTGGCCACAGAAAAACCTATATCGGCGCCATGCCTGGTAGAATCATTCAATCTATCCGTAAAATAAAAAGCAGTAACCCGGTAATGATCCTGGACGAAATTGACAAGGTAGGAAACGACCAGCGGGCCGATCCATCATCTGCATTGCTGGAAGTATTGGACCCGGAACAAAACAATACTTTTTACGATAACTACCTGGAACTGGAATATGATTTAAGTAAGGTATTATTTATTGCAACAGCCAATAACGTCAACAATATACAGCCGGCTTTAAGAGACCGTTTGGAAATAATTGACCTAAGCGGGTATGCGGTAGAAGAAAAAATTGAAATTGCCAAACAACATCTTTTACCCAAACAAAAAGAGGCTCATGGGCTAAAGGATGTAACTATAAAGACAAGCGACAAAGTAATAGAGAAAGTAATTGAAGATTATACCCGAGAAAGTGGGGTGCGTGACCTTGACAGGCAGTTGGCGGCAGTAATGCGCAATCTCGCCATGCAATATGCTACCAAAAACAAATTAAAACCAACCCTTACCACCAATGATGTAGAACGCATTTTAGGCAGGCCCCGTTTTAATAATGAAATGTACAGAACGGCTAATATGGCCGGCGTTGCTGTTGGCCTTGCATGGACTTATGTAGGTGGCGATATTTTATTTATTGAAATAAGCCTGAGTGACGGCAAGGGCGAACTTAAAATGACAGGCAACCTCGGCAATGTAATGAAGGAAAGCGCCACTACAGCCTACACCTGGCTGCAGGTGAATGCAAAAAAATTAAACATCGACCCTGAAATGTTTAGCAAGAAAAATATTCACATACATGTACCAGAAGGGGCTGTGCCTAAAGATGGCCCAAGTGCAGGTATTACCATGATGACGGCGCTGGCAAGTGCGTTCACCGGGCGTAAAATAAAATCATACCTCGCAATGACGGGTGAGATTACCCTTCGAGGACAGGTTTTACCGGTTGGGGGCATTAAGGAAAAAGTATTGGCTGCCAAGCGTTCGGGCATTAAGGAAATTATTATGTGCTGGGTAAATGAAAAGGATGTACTTGAAATAAATCCCGTGTTCATCAAGGGCACTAAATTCTATTATGTAAAAACGATGCAGCAGGTATTGGAAATCGCTCTTGTGTAAGCGTTGTGCAATTCAACAGAAAAATCATTTTAACAAAATATTTTAACATCATCAGCAAACCTTTGACAAGAAATTACGTTTATAGTATCAAATAGTTTCAACATTATTGATGTTGGTTGTTTTAAGGGTTAAAATAAATCCCCGCCAGTTCTCCGGTGGGGATTTCTTTTGTAGTCTCCTACCCTCTTCTTTGCTGAGTTTCATTCTATAGCCTTTCAACTGTTTTGTATGCAGTTAGGCGAATGATATTTATTCCCCGTACGGGTTTAAAAATTGTTTAATTCTTTTGTAGGTAGTCACTAATTTTATTCAACAGAATGAAAAGAGAAAGAATCAACATAGGCCAATAAAAATTAAAAAACTACAACATGAGAGCTATCAGAAGATTTCAAAAACTGGCACTATCATTTCCAGGCACGGAAGAGCAGCCCCATTTTGAAAAAACATCTTTCAGGGTAAAAAAGAAGATCTGGGCTACCGTGGATTTAGCAACAGGGCTAGTCTGTTTAAAATTATCCCCTGTTGATCAGTCTGTTTTTTGCGCTTTCGACGAATCTATCATATACCCGGTAAAAAACAAATGGGGGCTACAGGGTTGGACAATGGTTGATTTATCAAAAATAAAAAAACCGATGTTAAAAGATATTGCTGCCACTGCGTTTGCTTCCGTGGCAAAAATTAAAAAGTAAAGCCGCACCTCTAAAAAATATTTTAGTTTTATTCAATTTCTATTTTCCCGTAATATCTTGCCACAATAAACCGTAGCTTACAATTATATGTGGGAAAAAAAACAGCACATACAATATTTTTTATTTAGCCAATACCTGGCAGATGGTATAAGAATTACGCTTGAAATTATTTTACCGGCGCTGGTTTTTTCACATTTTGGAAAAATAGGGTACGGCCTTACAATGAGCATTGGCGCCCTTGCTGTCAGCCTTACAGATGCGCCCGGTCCGCTGGAACACAAACGCAACGGAATGTTGTATTGCATTCTCTGCACCTTTTTAATAGCGCTGTTAACAGGCTTTGCCACCAGTCATATTTTTCTACTGGGTCTTCTTATTGTATTATCTACTTTCTTTTTTACTATGTTCTCTGTATTTGGCAACCGGGCTGCGTCACTTGGTACTGCCGTGCTGCTTGTAATGGTTTTATTAATGGATAAAACCAGGCCACCCATTGAAGTGTTGTATAACGGCCTGCTGATTTTGGCTGGTGGTGTGTGGTATATGGTGATAGCTTTATTCTTTTTCAGATTGTATCCATACCGGCCTGCGCAACGCTTGCTTGGCAATTGCCTGCACGAGACCGCAAAATTTTTAAGAATCAAATCTACTTTGTACAATATTGAAAGCGATATTGATGCGGAGTATAAAAAATTAGTTGCGCAACAGGTGATAGTAAACGAAAAACAGGATGAATTAAGGGAGCTGTTATACAAAACAAGGGAACTGGTGAGGGAGCCAACAGACACCGGCAAATTATTGATGGTAACTTTTGCTGATGTGGTAGATTTATATGAACAGATTATGGCAACATGGTACGATTATTCGTTGCTGAGAGAAAAATTTGGCCATACGGGTTTACTTGAAGAGGTATCCAAAATAGTACAAAACATTGCTGATGAAATTGACCGGATTGGCCTTGCAATACAATCAAACATTCACTACGAAAAACAATATGCTTTGTTGCCTGCACTGAACGCTTTAAAATCCGGCATAGATGCGTTGGAAGATAAAGTAGACAGCAACCTGATGCTGAAAAAAATATTGGTAAACTTGCGGGACCTTGGTGAAAGAGCCAAAGAGCTAATGAATTATTTTAGGGCCGGCAGCAGCATAAAAAAAAGAAACCTGCGTTCGGAACTCGACTACTCAAAATTTGTATCTCACCAGGTTATTAATAAATATGTATTCATAAATAACCTGGGTTTAAGCTCAAGCGTATTTCGTCATTCTCTCCGTATGATGATAACCTGTGTGGTGGGGTTTATCATTGCCAAACTGCTTCCAAATGCGAACCACAGTTACTGGATATTACTGACAATTATTGTTATTTTAAAACCTGGTTTCAGCCTTTCCCGCCAGCGCAATTTCGAAAGGTTTTTCGGTACCGTTGCAGGCGGGTTGGCAGGCTTTACTATTCTTTATTTTATACACGATCGCACTGCGTTATTTGCCTTGATGATTTTTTTTATGTTAGGCACCTATACGTTTTTGCGGGTAAATTACAGACTGACGGTAATTTTCATGACACCCTATATTTTAATACTATTAAGTATGCTGGGAGACGGTTTTGTAAATGTGGCGGAAGAACGGCTGTTGGATACTGCCATTGGCTCCGTTCTGTCGCTAATGGCCAGCTACCTCTTATTTCCACATTGGGAATCGGCACATTTAGAAAATTATATGCTAAATGTTTTAAAAGCTAATTTAAATTACCTTAAACAATTGGAAAGAATATTTTCCGGTGCTGCTGGCTCTCTGCTAGAATATAAATTGGTAAGAAAGGAATTGTATGTAAGCACTGCCAATCTTTCAGCCGCTTTTCAAAGAATGAGTTCAGAGCCTAAAAGCAAACAACGAAACAGCACTGAAATTTATGAATTTATGGTGTTGAATCATATATTGTCGGGCAACATTGCGGCCCTTAGCGCAAGCCTGGTAAACAGCAATTCCGGCCGATACTCCAAAGAAGTTCTTTTGCCCGTAAAAAAGTCCATCGCAATTCTACAGCAAAGCCTAATAAAACTTGATGAGACAGCCAATACTGAAGACCCAACATCCATGACAACCGAACACATCAATAAGTATAAAACAGACGCCCAGGTACCGGAGCAACTAAATTTTATTTATAAAGTAAGCTGCGACATTGGAAAAATTGCCGATAGGATCGTAAATAAAGTAAAGCAGTAACTTAATTATCGTTTGCAGCATATATCAGAAAATGGCAGAATGAACTTCTGAATTCACTTCATGATGAACTTTTTGAATGTAATAAAAAAATAGGGCCGGATAGAAATCCAGCCCGAATTAAAATCCAATATCCTATGAAAAACCGAGGTATAAACGCCGGCGTACAAATTAAATTGTGGTGACTGATTATTTTAGTTATTCACAGGTGTTAATTACTTTCGCGTACCCGTTGCTGTATTGGGCCGCAACAACATTATAACTAAAACGAACACACGCTTTTTTTGCGATGCTCTCCCTGTCATATATATCGTACCCGTCTATTAATTTCTTCATGGCATGTGCAAGCTGCTCAATATTACGCCGCTCTACCAAAATACCATTTCCAGTATCTATTACTTCATCAATGCCACCAACTTTACTGCTTAGCACAGGCAGCCCGCAACAAAGGGCTTCTAAAATAACACAGGGTAAACTCTCTACATTGCTGAACAATATTAATGCAGATGACTGCCTCATTTCTACAGCCACATCCTTGTAAGAAATTGCTGCTTTAAAAATTACATTGGTTTTATACAAATCAAGATTGGTGGCCAACTCAATTAATATATTATCTAAACTGCCCACCATCAATAATTCAAAATCGTGCCCCGCCTGTTTCAGCAAAGCGCAAGCCTTCAAAATACCTTTGGGATTTTTATTATCATCCATTCCCGACGGATGAATAAACCTGAATCTTGCTGGTTTGAAAGGCGTGTAATAAAACAATTCCGTGTCAACAACATTTGGAATCACTTTATACTTCACCGGCACAAAATCCTTATTGATTGTTTGTCCTAAATTTTCTGTAACGGGAAAAACAAAATCGGCTTCCATCAAAACTTTCCTGTTCAACTTATTCAACAGCCAATTGCCTTTAAACACATTCGGACTGCTTTCTTTAAAGTATCCTGACCAATGTTCCGTAACTACATAAGGAATATGAAACTTTTTTTTGAGCCACCTTGCCAGCATCCCTGCTTTCATTGCTACATGCACGTGAACAAGCTGGGGCCTTCCCTGCTCTTCTTCAATTTGGCGGTAGATTTTTTTTTGAAGTTGCTGATAAGCCTTGAAAGAGAGTATTTTTTCTATTAAACTATTGTTACTTTTTTTACCGTAATAAACCCTGTACACTGTGCAATTATCAGGAGTGGTTTTTTCCATTTCATATTTACCCGCCTCAAGCGTTTCGTCTTTTACAATGTATAATACTGTGAGCTTGTCAAAGGCACTAACCGCATGGGCATGCCTTTCAATAAAATCGCCTGTAAAATTATCAACTCTGCTGGGGTACCAACTGGCAAGCCATAACACATTATACATAGGTTATGTTTTATTGATTAAAAAAATTGCCATAATACAATCGCCGTTGTATGGGTAATTATTCATAACTGCGTTGATTTTTTTACCGGGTTGATAATACATACCAAAATGCAACTGCTCTAAATAAAACCGTTTATCATCGAAGAGTCTGCACAACGTAAACGGAGAAAAATGCCAACAATGATGGGGATGTATTGTTTCTGTTTTATGAACACTTGCAGCGATGTTGTCTAACGCTGCATAGTTTGGAACCGTTACCAAAACTTTTGTTCCATCAACAAAGCTATTGTACAAAATATCGACCGCTTTATATGGATCTTGCAAATGCTCCAACACTTCGGACAGTAAAATTATAGCAGGTTTAAAATTGATGGCCGCTAAAGGATAGTTCTCCATTATATCTCCCAATACAATACTATCATCGTTGGTTAGCTGTTTGTATTGCTGTAATGCATTCTCATTATTATCTAAACCCATTAATGCATCCGTCGTATTTTTCAACTGTAAATGCAACAATGATTTGTCTTTTATTTTTGCAACGGTATAGGGGTAATCAGAAAAGCCGATATGCAGCACTTTTTTTTCATGGCATTGTTTACTAATAAAATCTACCCGGTTAAAAATTGAAATATTCTTTGCCGGTACATTTTTAAGCCAAGACTTATTCTCGCCTTCCACCCTTTTTTTAAGGCTTCTCTTTAACGTCTCCAACGCTCCCCATGTTATTGCCCAATTTATTTTATTTAGAAATTTCAAAGTAATTTATGATGTTGATGGAATAATATTTTTTTCAATTAAATTACGATAAACATGAATGCCGCCGGGAAAAAATTGCAAAGGCAGACTTAGAAAAAACATTTAGCTAACATTAAAGGCCTTGTGAAAAAGATCTACGGTTTACTTTTAAATCCCTTAACAAACCAGATTTAGGACTAATGCTAATATTAAAATACCGGTAAAGGCCAACAGGTGAAATATTAATTGCCATCTGCCAGCAATGCATCTCCCTGGCTAGTGTTATTGAAAGTGTGCCCAGGTCTTTTGTGGTAAGATTATAATATCCCGACATACCCAATTGCCATTTTTCGGTGAGGCTTACTGTAGACTGCCAGTTTATATTTTGGTTAAGGTTAGTAACAAACTGCTGGCTTTTGGTATTATATGTTTTATTAAGTTGTAGCGAATAAGAAAGGCTCAAGGTCCAGGGAATGCTAAAATCTATAAACTCGGCGGGGTTTTCTGTAATATAAGCCTGCTCCGTTTCATACTCGTCTAACGGCATACCGGTGTTAGGATTTATCTGCTGGTTGGGCCTAATGGGAACATCTGCTTTGTTACCATCCCCCTCCCCACCCTGGAATTGCGTAGATATTGATACACTTGCATTGGTTAATCTTCCAAGGCCACCTTTATTGCCATTAGCCCACACAGATTTATTAATCAACTGGCCGGTTGCAGGATCTACCTGGTAGGGATTTAAAGAAGCGGCTGTGGTAATATTTACTTTATTAAATAAATTAGTTCTGCCGCTAATATTAAGCGGGCTAAATTTTAACGAATCTGCCATGTAGTTATAGCTGCCGCTAAAACTGAGTCCATCAATAAGCGTAACCTTTTTCACAGCCGCTTCACCAGTGTCTGATTTACTGCGCACTTTCATTTGGATGTTGTTATCAATATTGTAACTCAAGCCACCAAATGTGCCATCACCAAAAGGGCCGAACAAAGTATTGGCATACACAGATGACCTTACAACATAATTTGAGGAAGTATCCTGCCGGGTATTATAATAAGTGCTCCCTGCAAAATTAGGTTTGTAGCTAATGCTTACCGAGGGGCGTATCTCATGTCGTATGGCTTGTATTTTTGCATTTTTTCCAAATACAAAAGAACCAAATATACGTGTTGATAATCCTAAACTAAATGCCATGTCAACTGCCGCGTAAACTCCTTTTTTTATGGTGGTATCTATTTTATTATTTACGCTATCAAAAGTTTGATAAAGTTGCTGCTGGTAAATTCTGTCGGCAAAGCTAACTCCAGGCGAAATTTGTACAGGGCCTATTTGGGGCAATGTTAGCGAGATGGGGATAGCCTGGGTAGCACCCCATTGCATATTATCAAATATTTGCTTACCTATATTTAATTTGCTTTTAGCAGTATCATCGGTAAAAAAGGTAGCGTTGGTTGCGTTGGTAGTTAAAGCAACACCAATATTCTCGTACCATTTTAAAGTTCCTACAGATTCTTTTTTTCTGAAGGGATAAAGCGTATTTAAATTGAAGGTGCCGTTAGGAAAAGTTGCGCTGATAATTCCGGTATTGGTGTTTTGCGAATGGGTTGCATTTAGAGAAATATTATAGGGTTTATCCTTCCACACTTTTGCATAGGCAATGGAAGAATTTAATTGGTTCTGAAAATTTACATTAGGATTGTTGGGTACACTGGAATTGAATTTACTGCTACCTGCATTTACATTGGCACTAAAGGAAACCCCGGGCCTTGCTTTGGAGTCTGTATTGTGCGTCCAGCGTACCTGGTAGGCTTTGGTAGATACATAATCAGGATCGTCTGGCGTATTATTGTTATAACGATTTACATTAAATGAAAAACTGCCCTGGTAGCGATATCGTTTAAGGTACGTTGGCTTAATGCTTAAGGTATAGCTGCCTGACGAATAAATGGATACCAAGGTAGTAACGTCCCAGTTATCATTGAGCACTTTGTAATAACCACCGTTTTCTAACCCCAACCCGTATACGTCATTTGCTGCAAATTGTGGGGGCATCAATCCCGAATGCCTCCCTTTCCTTAAAGGAAAAATACCAAATGGCAATACTATCGGTACTGGTACCCCTTCAAACTCGGGGTGTACAGGGCCGGTAACCGCAAATTTATTGTTCATAAATTTTATCTTCTTGCTTACAAAAGCAAAATGGGGCGTATCTAAATCGCAGGTGGTAAACCTAGCCTTGTAGGCGTAAAAATCATCTGCATTTATCTTCTTCATTTTTTCGCCGTAAATAAACAGTTCACCTTCCTGGGTGTAAGTACCCATTGTAATACCCTTACCATTTTTCATATTAAAAATAATAGTATCACTCACCATTTTAGATGGGCCCTGCGTCATTGTTGGATAAGAGAGTACCTTACCAGCGCTATCCTTTTTAATAGATGCCATAATAAGGCCCGATTGCTGGTCGAATGATATCACCGGTGCTTCCAACTCATTATCGGTATATTTTGTAGTAGATTTTTTGCCATACAATGTTATTTTTTTTTCGGGTATATCCATTACCATCGAATCATCGGCATGATAACTTACCGGAGCATCCAGTGAGTCTTTCGACATCTTGAATTTAAAGGTATCATTTACAGCGTATGTAGTGTCGTGCATTAGTGGCAGTGTATCTGTTTCTGCTGCATGTACCGGCAATGTATCTATATTAATATTTTTTTGAGTGGGGGCAATTAAAGAAGTGTCTCTGCTCAATGACGGGCTTTTTGAAGAAGTTTTTTTTGTTGCAGCAGGTTTTGGTACTGTGTCGTAGGTTAAAATTTTGTAAAACTCTTGTCGAAAAAAATGTTTTCCATTAGTAGCAAAGGCTGCCATAATAAGCAAAGCCAACACCATTGATGCCAATATAGATTTTGCCTTACCTTTGTAATCGTTGTTCATTGCAGTAGTGAGCAAAAATAATGATATTAGTTACACTATTGTGTGAAGGAACTCTTATAATTACTTACGTCAGATAAACCCGTTTGAATATGCTGAAATTGAATTTTGTTATTAGGTTCATTATAATTTTATTGCTTTTCTCTGATTCTTTGGTTGCTCAAACTTCAAAAAAAATAAAAACGATTATAGTAGATGCCGGACATGGAGGCAAAGATTTTGGAGCTCATGGAGCGTACCAGGGTGGTTTAAACTCATATGAAAAAAATATAACGCTGCAAATCAGTATGAAGTTAGTAGAAGAATTAAGAAAACAAATGCCCGATGTAAAAATAGTCCCTACCCGAACAACCGACATTTACCAAAGCCCCAGGGAAAAAGCAGACATTGCCAACGATAACAAAGGCGACCTTTTTTTATGTATACACGCCGATGCGGTAGCACTTAAAACCGGAAAAACGTTAATCGGCCACCACCAGGTAACAAGGTACAAAGTAAAATATACTGGCAAAGGCAAAAAAAGAAAAAAAATATCTACTCCATATAAAGTAACTGTTCCCACTTATAATTATTACAAAATAGGCAGCCCACGCAGTGGCACCAGCATCTGGCTTTTTGCGGCACACAAAACCAACGACAAGTTAAAAGCGGTGATGGATAATGAGGATATGGAAATTGAATCGGGGGCGGATAGTGCATACGGCGAAATTGATTTTGATTCACCCGAAGGAAAGATAAGGGCGAAAATTTATGCCGACAGATATCAAAAAAAAAGCATAAAGCTGGCGACAATGGTTGACGAGGAAATTGGCAAAACGGACCGGGCTGCTTTGGGACTTTACCAACGCCAAAAAGGCATCTGGGTTTTACAGGCTACCAATATGCCTGCAATTTTAATTGAAACAGGGTTTATAACTAACCACGATGATGAACGCTACCTAAATAGTGAAAAGGGGCAACAGGAACTGGCAGAATGTATAACCCGTGCTGTAAAGAAATACAAGGAGGAAATAGATCATACACATCCTGCTGCCTTACAAAAAGTAATGGAGTTTGGCGATTCTACTGAACAATATAATGAACGCACCAACAATGTACTAAAACGCATTGACCTTGTGGAACCAAATTTTAAAGTTGATCTTTATGATGACGGCGACATTGATGGTGATATTGTATCGGTTTATTACAACGGTAAAATTTTACTGAGCAATGTAACTTTAAGCGATAAACCTCTAACATTAAATCTTGCCCTTGACCCGAGCAAAACTGAAAACGAGCTGTTGATTTATGCGGAAAATGAAGGCACTATTGCACCTAATACTGCATTGATGATTGTAACCCAGGGAAACACCAGAACAGAAGTGCGCATTACATCTGACGAGGAAAAAAATGGCGTGATTTTATTTACAAAAAAATAAACTCCTGTTTATCCCCGCATGCAGTCAGGTAATTAATACCTATTTTTACTATCTAAACAATGCATTTTACAAAATGACAATTTCAAATGAAACAAAAGTTGGCGCCTTAACTGCCGTTGCAATCGTATTGCTTATACTTGGATTTAATTTTTTGAATGGCAAAAATATTGGTGGCAAAAACACCCGTTATTACGCTGTATTTAAGGATATACAAGGGCTGGCTAACAGCAACCCGGTGGTAATAAACGGCAAACAGGTAGGCAACATTGATAATACCAACGGCGGTCGGGATATGCGGCGTATTGTTGTTCAACTGAATATTACAGAAGATGTTATTATACCGGATGACGCTGTGGCCGTAATTGACAAATCGTTACTTGGTAATGTACAACTAAACATTATTCTTGGTAACAGCAGCACTCCCTTAAAAAATAACGACACATTGAGGTCAATATCAAGCGGCGATATTATGGCCGATGCTATGAAAAAACTGGAGCCGGTGTTGCAACAGGTTACCGGTGTCGCAAAATCACTTGATACCTTATTGGGTTCTGTAAATGAAGTGTTTGATCCCAAAGGAAAGAGCAACATAAAAGGAATGTTGGACAATCTTAATAAAACCACCGCCAACCTTGCTGTATCGTCTGCGTCGTTGCAGGGTATTTTAAATGCGCAAACCGGTTCTCTGGCAAAATCACTCGATAATGTAAATGCTTTTACCGGAACACTTAAAAATTCAGATGAAAAGATTACTCAAACGCTGGATAATTTAGCCACTACCACTGATAAATTTGCAAAACTTGATCTT
>JBGSIG010000612.1:0-1907 GCA_041742655.1 Ferruginibacter sp.
ATGCAGCAACATAAAAGGAGACACTGTTAGATGGTGCCCCCATAAATACATTCAGGTTGTCGTAGGTTTGGTACAGATCGCAGCAGGGTGAAATATTATTGCTTGTGAATCCTTCCCCCAAATCGTACGAAGAGGAATAAACATATTCGCCCACAACGGCCGCAAACCCGCGGTTGTACTGCGATTTAAAAGCAGTACGTATCTTGCGCATAAAATATTCATCAGGTGCCAACGTGTTGCCCGCTACATCATTGATGGCGGCGGCAAATCTTAAATTATTCCCTGCCGGGTTCACTGTAAGAAAAAACATCGCTGTGTCAGTATGCAAACTAAAGCTGTCAGACAGTTGAAATGAAGTATCGCGATACAAATCTTTGTCGGGCCTTCCGTCATTTCTTTCTCCCCAGAATTCTATATAATCAGCGGCGCCTAAAACGCCGCTCGCCACTGTGGTAAAAATTCTTACTTCCTTGCCGTTGCGCCATAGCTGAAATTGCTGTGCAGGCACACTGCCCAATCCCGCAGAAGCTAAGGTGGGCTGGCCAATGCGATAAACGCCGGATACACCTACTTTAAATTTAAAATAAGTTTTGTTATAATCAATCCAGCTATTATTAAGCTGAGCATGCGTGACGGTAACACAAAGCAGCAATATCGGGATTAAAATTTTTCTCATCTTGCGGTATATTGACATGTATGATGTTATTCTGTTTCTTTTTTCACCAAAGTAAGTCTCAGTGAAAATATATGGGTGTACAACGGATTTGATTGATTGGCAAGATTACTAAACGCATAATCCAGTGTTACGTTTTTTATTTTTACGCCTGCTCCTAAACTTGGCTGGTATATCCATACTTTTTTTTGATTTAAGGTATCACCGTCTGCCAGCGCCTGTTGAAAATTTGTTACCCCTGCCCGCACAAAAAATACATCTTTTACATTGGCTTCAAGACCCACATGCGGATCGATGCTAACAGGGTTGCTGCTGATAACGGTATTTCTTTGTCCATCGAATGTCATATCGAAATCCACTTCGGCCAATAAGCTGAAAGATTTACTAATTTTAAAATCATAGCCGCCACCAAATGTTAACCGCGGTGAAGTTATTTCTGTTGACTTTACAGGGATATCATTTTTAGTGAGGTATAAAACTTCCTTTTCCCTTTCTGTAAAATTAAAAACCCAGGCATTAAATGTAGTGGTAAGGTCTTTGGCCACTACACCCATATACCAATTTTTAATACGCATCTGAAAACCTGCATCAATACCGAAACCCCAGGAGTTCGCAAATTTGCCTACCTGCCGGTGAATCATTTTTGCATTAACGCCGAAGCTCATTTGCTTGTCATCGTCGTCTATTACTTTTTGCGCAAAAGAAAATAACATGGCATAGTCTGCAGATGAAAAGCTGGTAACGCTTCCATAATCAATACTTCCATCGGGCTGCACTAAAAACAAGGTGTTGGGAATGTCATCTACACCAAACCGCATCAGGGAAATTCCAATGGTTCTCTTGTTATCCTGTATCGGAATTGCAACGGTACCAAAATCATACTTACCAATGCCGGCAAAATACTCGGCATGCATTAAATCTATTTCTACGTGATCTTTAACACCAATAAGGCCAGCGGGGTTCCAGTAGCCAGACGTGCCGTCACTTACTGTAGCAACCTGAGCGCCGCCCATTCCCAGGCCTCTTGCGCCTGCTCCTATATTTAAAAATTCGTTGGAATATTTTCTGAATTGACTAAATGACGCTAACGGAAATAATACTATACCGAGTAAAAAAATAAACAGTTTTGAACGCATAATATATTGGTTTCCGTATTAAAGTCTGCTACCAGCTATAAACTTAGCTTTTTAAACGTATTTACACTAAGTAAATTGTGCATTATTTTGGCAGATAA
>JBGSIG010000613.1:0-2718 GCA_041742655.1 Ferruginibacter sp.
CGTAATTTCCCGAAAGCGGGCCCTTTAATGTAACCCGGGTGTCTATTGATGCATCATGTACGCAGATAGGTATTTTATCTTTTGTAAGCCGAACATCAACTTCTACGCCATTAGCTCCATAGGATTCACAGTTTAAAACACCATCCAGTGAATTTTCTGCGTAGGGCGGATTGGCAGTTGTTTGTGTGCTGCCGGCGTGGGAAAGAATTACAAATTCATTTTGCTGGGTATACAGTGAAAAATGTTTAGAAAACTGCAAGGCCAATTCCTTTGTATAAAAATCAGTACCTAAAAATATACCCTGCAAAAACAATTGCTGAACATTTCCATTCAGCAAAAAATCTAATGAACCGTCATTCACAGAAATTGCAAACCCAATTTTTTGCTGTGTCGTATTTTCCGTGTACCGCCAAAACCCCGAAAATTGAATAGAACTGTCAACCGGGTTAAAACCATATTTAAGTATAATATAAAGACCACCCTGGTTACTAAAAAAAGATACTCTGTCTTTAGAAACTTTGCAAACAAAGTTATTACCAAGGTCATCATTGCCATTGCTCAATGTATAAATTCCTTCCATTTTTTTCATGACGGTATCCGATATGGGCAAAGTATTGGTAAGGTTAGAGTCGGGATTGTATGGAGGCAATGTTACCTGGTTTTTTGAGCAGGAAAAAAATATAATTGCCATCCAGCATAGATAATATATCCGGTATTTCATCAAGTGAATGTTTTTAAAAATTTAAACCCATTGAAAATTCAGGAACTGCATAACGGTAATTATTTACCGGAAATGCAGGCCAGGCTATCACATGATATTTTACATAATTAAATTTAAACCCGAATGACATCACATGGTTTTTCCACAACCTTTGTTCAAGGCTAGTAGTAATGCTGTAGCCATTAAAATACCCGTTTTTGTACTTAACGGTATTATGGCCCTCAGTAACGTTAAATGAATTAGTATAATACAGATCGCCCCGCAGGGTTAAAGCCATTTTTTTAAAACTATATCCAACTGTTAAAGATGGTTGTTGCTCCCAACCGTTAAGGGTTGTATTAAAGCCAAATTCATTTAAAAAACCAAAATTAAAAGCTACCTGGTAACCCGCAGCAAAATGATAATTATCAATAGAGAAATTATAAAACGGGCCAAAATTTAACCGGTAAGAAATAAACAATGTTGCCATGCTTGCCTGCAAATTAAATCCAAAAGGAAGTGTATATTTTGCAGCATACATAAACATAGGCGCTTTAATAATATCATGCGTCCAGTCTGGCGGAATAACAACGTTCAATAAATAAATTGCGGAAGAGTATCTATATTTTGGCAACGCCTGTGGCAATAAAAAGCTTGCTTCCTTTATATCGAACCCGGCAGGAATGGTATCATTTTTAGAATAAATACCATCATTATTTGCGAAGCTGCGATTGATTATACATAAAAGAAAAACTGCTATAAAAAGTTTTATACTTTTCTGGCTGTAAGATGTTTTCATTGTACTTCAACTATTGACTATGGAACTGTTGCAAAAGTGTTTGATCACAAACAGCATCAAATTTACACATTTATTATAGAATACCGTGTACAGTGACAATTGAATAGTGTTGGTTAATACTGCATTATTTTAATAACTTGTATGTTGCGCTATAATATATCATTGATGCTGCATTGAGTTAACTCAACGCAGCATCAATGCCAAAAAATAATTCACATAAAATTCTATAACTGTGGAAATAGTTTACAAAACCGGCATAATACCCACTGCAGAACAGGTAATTGAATAATACGAAAACGCCCGGCTTCCTAGGCCTGTGACTGATAAAGAAAGAATTAAGAAAATGTACGAAAATTCGAACCTGGTGATTACCGCATGGCACAATGAATTATTGGTAGGGGCCTGCCGTTCCATAACAGATTTTACATGGAGTTGTTACCTGGCTGATCTCGCCGTTAGAAAGGAATATAAAAAAGCAGGTATTGGCAAAAAGCTTATTGATCTTACAAAAGAAAAAGTTGGAGAAGAGGTAATGATCCTATTACTTTCTGTTCCAACTGCGATGGAGTACTACCCAAAAGTAGGGTTTTCAAGGGAAGACAGGGCTTTTGCTATCTATCGCAAAAGATAAAATGTTACTTGCATTTATCAGGCTAAGGAACAGGACCATTCAAATACTGCCTTAAAAACAGGAGGATGCCTTAGGAAATAACCCAGCCGCCCTGGATTCTTAAGAGTCAGCTATTTTACAGAAAAGCTGGAAATCAAAGCCATTTACATTCCACCGAAAATTGCAAGAACGTTTGCTTTAGGATGACAGGCTTAACAGGACAATTAATAATAAATATTAAAAGGGGAAAAACTGCATTCCAAATTTACCCTGCGTAAGTTCTACGGTACGTATATCATAAAAAACACTGGCACTAAAACCACCTGAAGATATACCGCCGGTCATTTTACCGCTAAATGTTCCTTCGATATAATTGCCTTTTAGTTTTGTAATGCTCATTGTAAAATCCGTGTACAACTGGTAAAAGGTTGCGTTGTTTTGATCGGAGTTATCTCTAATAGTCAGCTCAAAATTCTGCACCCTTTTACGAGTATCTATGTTAAATGGCAAATCAGAAACGATATAATTTCCTGTTGAAATGGAATCGTTTGGATTGTTACAGTTGAAACGAATGGTATACTTTCCATCTTTTGATCTTCCGTTGAAATA
>JBGSIG010000614.1:0-2158 GCA_041742655.1 Ferruginibacter sp.
CAATGCCGGGTTACTATCGCCGTTCTATTGACGGCACTATTAAAGAAGTAAAAGAATTGTGGAGCATTGGTATAAAAAGTGTTTTACTATTTGTAAAAGCTGCAGACGAATCCAAAGACAATACGGGCAAAGAATCATGGAACCCCGATGGACTAATGCAGCGTGCCATCAAAGCCATTAAAGATGCCGTGCCTGAAATGGTAGTGATGACTGACGTGGCGCTGGACCCCTACTCTTCCTACGGACACGACGGCATTGTAGAAAATGGAGAAATAGTAAACGACCCAACGGTAGAGGCCTTGGTAAAAATGAGTCTCAGCCATGCTGTGGCAGGGGCAGATATTGTGGCTCCGAGTGATATGATGGATGGAAGAATAGGCGCCATACGTGAAGCATTGGAACAACATAATTTTACCAAAACAGGCATCATGGCGTATAGCGCCAAATATGCATCCTGCTTTTATGGACCTTTCAGAGACGCACTTGATTCTGCTCCCGGTTTTGGCGATAAAAAAACTTACCAGATGGATTATGCCAACCGTATAGAAGCCATTAAAGAAACTTTGATGGATATTGAAGAAGGTGCCGATATCGTAATGGTAAAACCTGCGATGGCTTACCTCGATATTATCCGGGAAGTAAAAAATTCAGTAGACGTTCCCGTTAGTGCTTACCATGTAAGCGGGGAATATGCGATGATAAAAGCAGCAGCAAAAATGGGCTGGCTAAATGAAGACAAAGCAATCATTGAATGCCTGACTTCTATTAAAAGAGCAGGCGCCGATTTGATTGCTACGTATTTTGCGAAAGATGCAGTGAGACTATTGTGAATGGCGAAAAGGCTTAGGGAATAATTATATTGATTGGTTGGCATTTGCGAAACGGAGAAAATAAAAGTAGTTTTATTCTTCACTAAAACCATCACTATGTTTCTCACCTTAAATCACCAAAAACTTGACTTGTACAGCTTTTCAAGACTATTTTTGCTTGAATGTTACAAACTAACAAAACAGCTTCCTGCTGATGAAAAATTCGGCATGATTTCACAAATAAGACGAGCGGCTTTATCTGTACATTAAAATATTGCAGAAGGAGCTTCCAGAAAATCAGAAACAGAAAGGAAACGATATTACTAAATTGCAAGAGGTTCTATTATTGAAATTGACGCAGCATTGGATATCGCTAATGATTTAGATTATCTAACCGATCAAATTTGAAAGCAATTGGCGACCCAATGGTAAGATGTTTCACAATGTTGACAGGAATGATACAAACTAAGAGCTCTTAGCAAAATCACTAAGTTTTCAAGGATTTCACCATTCACAATAAAACCATTCACAATCGAACTATTCACATGTATCAACAAAGCAAACAACTTTTCGAAAGAGCACAACAGTCAATCCCCGGCGGTGTAAACTCTCCCGTGCGTGCATTTAAAAGTGTGGGCGGCACACCATTGTTTATGCAACGTGGTAACGGTGCTTATATGTATGATGCGGATGGCAATCAATATATTGACTATATCGCGTCGTGGGGGCCATTGATATTGGGCCACGCATACCCGCCAGTGGTAAAAGCCATACAAGAAAAAGTAACACACTCTACTTCTTTTGGAGCGCCTACCGAATTGGAAATTGAAATGGCAGAGTTGATAAAAAGCATGGCGCCCAATATCGATTTGTTACGCATGGTAAGCAGCGGCACCGAAGCCTGCATGAGCGCATTGCGTTTGGCAAGAGGATATACCGGCAGAAATAAATTCATCAAATTTGAAGGTTGTTACCACGGCCATGCAGATGCATTTTTAGTAAAGGCAGGCAGTGGAGTAGCTACTTTAGATATTCAGTCTGTACCTGGGGTAACCGTTGGCGTTAGTAACGATACACTCACCTGTGCCTTCAACGATTTGGAGGCTGCTGAGAAATTAGTGCAGCAGCACAAGGGCGAAATTGCAGCCATTATTACAGAACCGGTGGTGGGCAATATGGGGTGCATTATTCCGGCACCCGGTTTTTTAGAAGGCCTTAGAAAAATTTGTGACAGGGAAAATATTGTGTTGATTTTTGACGAAGTAATGACCGGGTTCAGATTGTCTGCCGGCGGAGCCCAGGAAAAATTAAAGATCAATGCAGATTTGATAACCTATGGAAAAGTTATT
>JBGSIG010000615.1:0-1728 GCA_041742655.1 Ferruginibacter sp.
TATAGAGAAAAAATCAACGTGCCCAAGGAATTTGTAATAACCAACCAGGGTGTAGATGTTACTAAAACAGACACTACAAAAGATGAAAAAGGAGATCCTATGGCGGCAATGATGCAAATGATAGGCGGCGGCCAGGAGAATGTTGCCGGCGTTTTATTCCTGGTAATTCCCGAAGGCAAAAAAGCAGGTGATACGTGGTCGGACAGTACATCAAATGAAGGTGTAACAATGAAGAAGACCTATATTATTAATTCTATTGCAAACAAAGAAGCATCGGTTAGTATTGAAGGCCAGTTGGATATTAATAAAACAATTCAGTCACAAGGTATGGAACTCGCTACCGTGATGACAAGCAAAATTAGTTCTGCGATATTGGTAGATTTGGTAAGCGGCATACAAAAGGAAAACAAAAGTGTAACCGACGTTAAGGGCACTATTGATGTAATGGGGCAATCTGTTCCGATAACATCAAAAATTAATACGGTAAATACAGTTAAAGCCTTGTAGAAGCCAGGCAGCAATTTTATTTTACAAAGGCTTTTTCACAGCCGCTGTTATTTCAAAAGAATTTACATTTTGTGTAAAAAGTACAATGCTGTTACTTTCTATGTCGGAATTATCACCAATGCAGTAGCAACTGCCAAAATTAAAATAGTGAATAATAATTTTTTCATACCGTTTCTTTTAAGATACGCAACCGGGTATTAATTAGTTTCCAGACAAGCGGGTATTAACGCTTCGCTTGTACATATACCGGTAGCCTGCTGCGCCAATAAAACTTAAGGCAGCAATGATCAACCATAAATTAAAAAAACCAACAGCCTGCACAATTTGGGTACCGCTTCCGCTGCCTATAACCTGGGCAGCGCTCCACGCCATTGTGTATAATGCAGCGTACTGGCCACGGTTGGCATCAGTGCTTCTGCCTATGTAATAGCTACTCATAAAAGGCATGGCTATCATCTCAGCAAAAGTCATAAATAACATAAACAGCGCCGCCACAAAAAACCCATGAAAAAATGGAATATTCAATATTAAAAAAGATATAGCCATTATGATAGCTCCGTAACTCATCAATACAAGATAGGGCCTTCGACCCTCCAATTTAAATACAATTACCATTTCAACTAACGCAATTAATATTCCGTTCAGTGACATTACTATCCCTATCAAAAATTCATTTAATTGTAACCCTTCTTTAAAATATAGGGGCACAGTAGTAAACAACTGAAAAAAACACGTAGCAAACAAAACCTGCAAGGCAATAAAAATTAAAAAGGTTTTATCCTTATACGGCGACATTACATTGCCTGTTACTACTGTTTGCCGGGTAAGTTGCTTTTGTTGGGCAAGCGTAATTTTTGGCAACAGGGCCAATAGCAAAAAGGCTGCAATTATATTTGTAGTGCCATCTACCCAAAATAACAAATGGTAATTAATAGATGCAAGTATTCCACCCAATGCACTCCCCACACCCCAACCCAAATTGATTGCGAGCCTTACCAATGAAAATGATTGTGTTCTTGTTTTTACATCACTGTAAAACGCTATTGCCGTAGCATTGGCCGGGCGGAACGATTCGTTTACAAAACTTAAAAAGAAAGTACAAATGCAAATGGCTGAATAGGATTTCATTTGCCCCAGCACAAAAAATAAAATACCGCCGCACAATAAGGATAAAAACTGGGTGTAATAAAATCCAAACCGGTCGCTTATTTTAACCCCCGC
>JBGSIG010000616.1:0-3818 GCA_041742655.1 Ferruginibacter sp.
ATTTATACCAATCATTTAAATTTAGGATTTAATAAAGGTACTTTGCTGAATGACCCTAATAAATTATTGACAGGGACAGGAAATTTGATTAGGCATATTCCAGTTGACACAGCAAAAGATTACAGAAACAAAAAAGTTAAGGACTTAATTAATGCGGCTGTTGACTTTGCAATAAAAGACATTGACAAACCAACCAAATCAATCGGTTTGACTATTTCAAAAATCAAGACGAAATAGCCTGCCAATAACATCGCATTGGCAAAACTCAGGACATTGTAACTTCGGCTGTAATCAATATCAGCTTTGGTTTGGGGCTGGACCGTTTTTTATTTAACATCAATTTCAAATTGATATTTTCGTTTTCAATTTCGCATCAACACCGGGCAGACGAGCAATGAATCCCTGCCCTTCGCCAATGCAAAACGTTGGCGACAATTTTTGAATGATGCATCAAACTAATAATAAGACAACCAGGTTTGCCGAAAAACGAACAGAGTAGGCTATCAATAAATAATTAAAAAATATGCACCTCCCATTGGCGCAGCGTACGTTTGTGCCTTTTTCCGATCATACTCTTTCAGCCTTCCCAAGCTGTACGGCCATTGCCAAATTGTCTTGCTACGGAGGAGGAAGACGTTCTTCATTTTATCAACAGTATCCATTCACCCTGACTTGGTTATTTTGTCGCGTAGGGGTTTACGCCTAATTTACTTCAAATAAGAAAGCTCTGCTGTTGAAACCCCGACGTCGGATACTTTTTGTGTCGAAAGAGACTCCCTTAACACGATTTGAAAATAAATTTTATTATTGAGAATAAATAACCTTTAATTTATACTTCATTATTCGTCGGGGTTTCGCCACGAAAGTTTACATTTTAATGCATCAAAAAGGCGAAAATACCCCGCGACAGTTAAGCCTTTATAAAAATTTATGGGGAGATTAAATCTCCCCATAAATTTATCTTCATTGTAATTTTTCGTCACAGCTCGGCTAAGGCTTTTACACTTTCCAGTGCTTTGGGAAAAGTATCTTTAAAGTACTGCTCATGATCTTCTGTTATATCTATTGTTACTGTTAATTCAGTAACGCCATTTTTTTCATCCAGCAAATAATTTTCCATTGCGCCTGACCAGCTTTTTATTTCTTCACTCTCCGGTTGCTCTTCTCCGCCCTTAACCGTTCCTACATGTTTGAACAACATAAATTCATTTGGAATTTTACGGGCAATAGTACTAAACATTCCTCCGCCATCTGCAGAAAGAAATAATACCTTGCTGCCTTCTTCCCAATCTGAAACAGCATAAGAACCTTCACCAAAAGTACTGGTCCATTTACGATAAGTTATATCATCCCATAGTACATTCCATACTTTTTCTTTTGGGGCGTTAATGTGTATTGAAAAAACCAGCTTCTTCATTTTCCACCATTTAAAAATAACTCAAATTAGTTTTAGGCGTCAACGACAGCAATGTTTCATACATCAGTTTAATGGTATTTTCTACATCGCTTTTATGAATCATTTCAACAGTGGTGTGCATATATCGAAGCGGCATTGAAATCAATACACTCGGGCAGCCATCATTGGCGTAAGCAAACGCATCGGTATCAGTACCCGTACTGCGGCTCACCGTATGCAACTGAACAGGTATTTTGGCTTTAGCGGCAACGGCCTGTACCACATCTAATAATTTATTATGTACAGCCGGCCCAAAAGTTAAGGACGGCCCTTTGCCGCATACCGTGTCGCCCTGGGTAATTTTATTGATCATCGGGGTAGAGGTATCATGGGTTACATCTGTTATGATTGCAATATCAGGTTTAATTCTGCGGGCAATCATTTCTGCGCCTCGCAGGCCAATTTCTTCCTGCACCGCATTTACTATATACAACGCAAAAGGTAATTTCTTTTTATTTTGTTGTAATAACCGGGCAACTTCTGCAATCATAAAACCGCCAATCCGGTTATCAAGGGCACGGCCAATCAAGTAATCGTAGGCCAGTTCTTCATAGCCATCTTCATAGGTAGCTACTGCGCCAATATGAATGCCAAGGTCTTCCACTTCTTTTTTAGTTCGGCCGCCGCAATCTAAAAATAAATTATCCGCTTTGGGCTGTGGTTCCTTGATATCGCCGCCGGCCATCCGGGTATGAATTGCGGGCCAGCCAAAAACTGCTTTTACCGGGCCTTTTTTACCATGTACCAACACCCGCATAGACGGAGCAATCTGGTGATCTACGCCCCCATTGCGTTTCAGGTAAATCACTCCTTCAGGAGAAATATAATTTACAAACCAGCTTATTTCATCTGCGTGAGCTTCTATCACCACTTTAAAAGCAGCAGTTGGGTTAATAACACCCACCGCTGTGCCGTAAGGATCTGTAAAAAAACTATCGGTATAGGGCTTTATATATTCCAGCCATAATTTTTGCCCGCTGCTTTCAAAGCCTGTAGGCGAAGGATTATTAATATAGTCTTTTAAGAATGCGTAGGATTGATCCGTTAAAATACTCTTTGCTGCTTTTGCTTTAGGTTTTGCTTTTGCCATTTAAATTTTTTTACAAATAAAGTAAATACTTGCGACAGTGCAGGGCAAACGCATCTAAATTAAATAATACTATTAAAGATTTCCTTTCTCAATCCGCTGCAGCTGATGATTTGATAATAAACAAACATTTGATCCCGCTTTTTAGAAACCTGAAGGGGAGAAATGTCATCCCTTCAGGATTTCGTTGACTTAAAAAATATCTTTTCTATCATCATTACAGCCTTTCAGGCTTAAAAAAATTTTAAACGTGTTTGCCCTTTGCCATAGTGCAGCGACGGAAATATTCATTAAATAATTTTTTACAGTAAAATCTGGAGAGCAAAAAAGCAGCGTATCATTTACGGGATGTAAAAGTAAAACCAGGGTACGTTGTGATCTACAAAATGAGCCTCTAATTAACATGCTCATGCTAAAAATCCGGAGAATTAAAAAATTTATGAATGAAGGAGGTTAATTTCTCTATTGGCAATTCTCAGTAGCACAAATTACAATTATTTCCGAGCTAACAGTATCGCTTTTGTTACCTGCTCTGTCTTTCAGCATAAAACGAAAAAAGCAGGTATCATTATAATTGCACCTTGAGGCTACAGTTATGTAACCTGGTACATTTATACCATTAGCATAAGATACCAGTATTTCGCCGCTGATATTTTTGGTGGTAGGAAAAAGAGGCATTCTATACCTGTCAAAAAAATTGCTTGCAGCACAATTTAAACTAACCTTTTGCACAAACATTGTATCAATTACATCGCCTTCTAAATCAGTAAAATCTAAATTAAATTCTATGATTTGATTAACGGGTAACGTGGTAGTGTTTACAGATTTGTAGGTCAGCGTTGGAGTTGATGAATAAGTTTCTTTGTTGCAACCAAAAAAAACAAAACTAACAAGGGCTAATATGATTGTGTTACGCATCTTTGTGTATTAATCATCAAATTTACTAATACAAATTGAAAAGAACGGTTAAAACTATGGAGCTTTTAAAAAAAATCTTGTCAGTTACACCGCAAAAGTTTAGTGAAACTGCTCTGGATATTTTTAATTTCCAATATCACCAAAACCCGGTTTATAACCAGTTTTGTACTGCTTTACATATTAATAGTACAAAAATTAAAGATATAAGCAGTATTCCCTTTTTACCCATTGATTTTTTTAAAACGCACACCATTACTACAACACCCTTTGAACCTGCCATTATTTTTGAGAGTAGTGGTACTACAAAAACGATCAATAGCAAACACCGGGTAAAAGATATTTCATTATACGAGCAGA
>JBGSIG010000617.1:0-4475 GCA_041742655.1 Ferruginibacter sp.
CCCCACCAAAACCAGCTTCCATTCAATTCATGAAAAGGACGAAATATCACCGGTATATATTCTCCGTTGTTCCCTTTTAAATCCAGCATAAAAGCTGCAACCTTATTGAGCCAGGTTTTATACAAATCATTTTTTTCGCCTCCAGGCAAAATAGATTCAACTGTACCTTTAAACGGATCCCAGGCAGATTTACCCGTGAGCGGATTATTTAAATGCCAGCTAATTGTTATCACACCGCCAAGTTGATAGCCTTCTTTAATAAACTGTTTCATTTTATCAAATGGCACACCGTCAAGATTTTGCTGGGCGTCAATTTCCAGCCCGCCCAATTCCCATCCATACACCGCAGGATATTGCCCTGTAACATCTTTTACATCGCTTCTTCCTGCTTCGTATTTCCATTCTACGCCATACGCCAGATCATCCTGGTGGCCAACCATAATGCCCTGATGCAGCATATTTTTCAAATTCACAAATAAATTTTTAGTTTCTTTTGTGGCATTTTTATCCGCCGTTTGTGCTGGGCTGTTTGCTGAAATTAATAGACAAGCGAGGGTAACGAATGCTGAAGAGATAATTTTCAAGCTGCAATATTTAAGCATATGAATAAATTGTAATCATGCTAACAAAATAAAGCCACATATCGACTATAAAGTAATACTTTATTATCATATAGTTGTTCTCTTAGGCCTGCATACTAGTGAAAAAATCCTAATTGCAGGCTTCCTTCAGTATAAAAATTGCCGAAACAAAGTGTTGACTGAAGGAAACAATTGTTGATACTATTTTATTAATTGTAAAAGTATTATTACTATATTTATTCAAGAAAAATAAATAGAAACTGCTGCAATGATTAATAAAAATATTACGAGGGAAATTACACCCCTGACCCAAAGCGATTGTTTCACCGTATTTAGCCGGGTAAAAAAAGAATTTAATTTCCCATTACATTATCACGAAGAATATGAGTTGAACTTTATCAGCAATGCAAAGGGTGCTAAACGTATTGTTGGCGATCATGTAGACCAAATTGAAGATTTTGAATTGGTATTGGTGGGCCCAAATCAATCGCATGGCTGGTTCACCCATCAATGCAAATCCGGGGAAATAAAAGAAGTAACCATCCAGTGGCATAAAGATTTACTGGATGAAAAATTCCTGAGAAGAAACCAGTTGAGTTTTATAAGGAAGATGCTTGACTTATCTACGAAAGGAATCCTTTTTTCGAAAGAAACAATTAAAAATATTTATCCCCGCATTGTATCGCTTGAAAGAGAAAGTGGTTTCGATTCTGTAATGGCACTCATCAATATTTTACACGACCTTTCTACCTCCCGCAATATGCGCACTTTATCAGAAACTGTTTTCAACAGCGACTCCAGTCTCAATTTCAACAGCAGGCGTATTGAAAAGGCTTATGAATACATGAATAAAAATTTTGACAAACCAATAGCATTAAATGATATTGCCAAACTTGTAAATATGACAGAAGTATCTTTCAGCCGCTTTATAAAAAAACGCACGGGCATTACTTTTATAGATAGTTTAAATGAAATAAGGCTTGGGCATGCTTCCCGTATTTTGATTGACACTACCAACTCCATATCAGAAGTTTCTTACAGTTGTGGGTTTAATAACATTAGCAACTTCAACCGCTTGTTTAAAAAGAAAAAAGGCTGCACTCCAAAAGAATTCAGGGAAAATTTTTCGGGTACAAGAACTTTTTTTTAATGAGTTTGTTTTTTACGAATCCTTCTGCACAGCAATTTCCTTTCAAAAATAAATTTTGCATAACTAATTTTATTAGTATATTTGTGCTAATCAAATTAGCTACATATGTCACAAGCCGGACAAAATCTTAAATACCTTCGCAAACTTCGTGGTTGGACCCAGGAAGAATTTGCCGTAAAATTGAACATCAAACGCTCCCTAATTGGAGCCTATGAAGAAGAGCGTGCTGACCCCCGTTTGGAAGTATTGGAAATTGCAGGTGATATTTTTAAGCTGAGTTTAGATGAATTATTACTGAAAGACCTTAGCAATACAGGCAGTAATTATTTGGCCAAACGCAGGCAGCAAAAAATGATGACGGCCGACCGGAACATCATACATTTTGTGCCAGTAAAAGCAGCCGCAGGTTATTTGGCGGGTTATGCAGACAGTGAATTTATTGATGAACTAAATACGTTTACGCTACCCATGCTGGCTGGCGGCAATTATCGTGCTTTTGAAATTATCGGCGACAGTATGATGCCAACACCCAGCGGCAGCATCATTGTAGGCGAAAAAATTAATTCAACAGAAGAAGTAAAAAACGACCAGGCCTACATTGTAATAAACCGCCATGAGGGCATCGTGTATAAAAGAATTGTTAAGAGTAATAAGAATAAAAGCAAGCTCACATTGGTGAGCGATAACCCACAGTACCAGCCGTACCAGGTAAATACAGAAGATGTACTTGAATTATGGCAGGCACAAATGGTGATAAGTAAGGTAAGCCAGCAACAACGTTGGGACATGAACTCTTTAGCCACCATGGTAAACAACCTGCAGAGCCAGGTAACCACCCTCAAAAAAAGAATGAATTAACAATAGCCGGAGGCAAACAATAGTAGCCATCACTGATCGACTACTTAAAAAAATTAACTAATGGAAAGGTTACTTGTACAAAACAGTATAACAATAAATGCACCGGTTGATAAAGTTTGGGATGCTTTGGTAAATCCTGAGCAGACTAAAAAATATATGTTTGGCTGCGAAACGGAGAGTGACTGGAAGGCAGGAAGTCCATTATTATGGAAGGGTAGTTATGAAGGAAAAGATATGATTTTTGTAAAAGGAATTATTCTGGACATTCAACCAAAAAAATTGCTGAAGTATACTGTATTTGACCCGAACACCGATATGCCGGATATACCGGAAAATTATTTAAATGTGACCTACGAATTATCAGAGCAGGAAGGGCAGACAAAACTAATAGTTTCCCAGGATGGTTTTGAAGGGGCTGCTGATGGGGAGAAAAGATATAAAGATGTTGAAAATAACGGCGAAGGATGGAACCCTATTTTGGTTGAAATAAAAAAAGTAGTAGAAGCAAATGGATGATTTTAATAAACTGAAAATTTGTTAAGCACAAGATGCTAACACAATTGCAGTAGCCAAAAAATAAACAAAAAAGTAAAAGTAAATTTTCATAATTTTCAAACTCAGATACATCGCTAAACATTTAAACACATTATTATGATCAAGTTACAAATCGTTGGCAATCTTGGTAAAGATTGCATCGTAAAAGAAGTAAACGGACAAAACGTAATTAATTTCAGCGTTGCGCATTCCGAGCGTTATAAAGACAGGCAGGGAAATCAAAAAGAGCGTACCACATGGGTGGAATGCGCTTACTGGTCGGATAAAACCGCTGTGGCACAGTACCTCACCAAAGGAAAAACGGTTTATGCAGAAGGTTACCCGGAAGCGGATGCTTACATGAATAAAGACAACCAGGCAGCAGCCACTTTGCGGATGCGGGTACAAAATATTCAGTTGCTGGGTGGTAGCGGGGACGCTCCACAGAATCAAAATACGGGAAGCAGCAGCAATTATAATTCAGGAGCTTCCTCATACGTAGGTGCGGCCAATAACCCTGTAGCATCAACGGCTGCAAGTGTTGCTTCGGAAGCAGCAGATGATCTTCCATTTTAATTTTGACAGGCAGGAAAATATTTAAAAGGCGGTTCAAATTTGCACCGCCTTTTTTTTAATTGAATGTTTTTACTATTCGCAATTGAATATACACACCTAGGTAAAAAAGATATTGGTAAAATGGGCGGGCTTTAGTAAAATTATTCGTAAAAAAGACCTGTAAAAAACTTTCGTTTTTTTTATTGTTGCAAACAAACAATTTGCCTGACGACAGAGCGGTGGAAAAAGCACGAGCTTATAAACTTTCGTATTTGGTATTGTTAATTATATATACATTTATAGCAGCCAAAAGTACTTGCAAAAGCAGAGCTGGACGTTGTCAACCTTGTCTGCAATTAAACCAAACAACTTTTTTCAGAACGGGCCACCTGCAAGCCACACAGACAAAGAACAAACAGACAAGAAAGATAAAAAAATATGAAAAAAGTAATTGCAGCATTCAATATGACGCTTGACGGTGTTTGTGACCATACAACAGGAATTGCTGACGATGGACTTCATCAACATTATTCCAACCTGATAGATAACGCAGGAATTATTTTATATGGACGGACAACTTACCAACTAATGCAATTCTGGCAAACACTATTGCAAAATCCTTCTGGTGAAAAAGCAACGGACGACTTTGCAATTTCAATAGACAAAATTCCAAAACTTATTTTCTCCAGCACACTAAAGGACCCAAACTGGAATAGTGCAAAACTTTCAGACGGACCACTTGACGAAAAAGTTTTGGAACTCAAACAACAATCAGGAAAGGACATTTTGGTTGGGAG
>JBGSIG010000618.1:0-2946 GCA_041742655.1 Ferruginibacter sp.
ATACAAGCGGGATAAAAATCATAGCGTAGTTGACCAGGGTGTTTCATATCTGAATTTAATGCTTGAATACAAAGCCGATTTTATTATTGAATATAATGAGTCGCTCAAGAAAAATCTAAAAAGAGATGACGTGGATTGGAGCCAGACAAGAGTAGCTTTTGTGTCAACTTCATTTACAGAAAACCAAATACAAGCCACCAACTTCAAGGACTTGGCAATTGAATTATGGGAAATTAAGCAGTATGAAAATGAAACAGTAATGGTGCGTTCTATTAAAAAATCAGCAGCCGCACCTAGCATAAAACAAATAGCTGGTCAAAGTGAAACTTTGCAGCAAGTTGCAAAAGAAATTAAAGTATATACTGAAGAGGATCATACCAGGAATAAATCTGATGATGTGCAGGAGTTATATGAAACTTTTAAGAATGCAATACTTAATCTTTCTAATGACATTTTATTAGTCCCCAAAAAAACCTACCTGGCATTCAAGATAAAAAGTAATATCGTAGATATAGAGTTACAGGCCAATTCACTTAAAATTTGGATTAATCTTAAAAAAGGACAATTAGACGACCCAAAAAAAATAATGCGTGACGTATCAATGTTAAAGGGGCATAACGGTAATGGCGATTATGAGTTAATTGTAAAAGACACTAAGAACCTGGAATATATTATGAGCCTGATAAAACAGGCTATTGATTAACTTTTAATCTTCAGCCCATGGAGCAAATGCTAATCCTTAATATCATCCCTTTTACCCCGGCATCCGGTAAAAAAACCTTTGCCTTTTAACGGGAAAGGAAAGATGATTGTTACCCAATCTTTAAAGGCGATTTGGAAGGACTTTTAGATGATAAGTTTACAGCATTGGAATTGTTGGAACTGGAAAAGCTCTACACCGATTTTCAAGCACCAAAGGAGGGCGCAATAATTTTGGATATTGATCTATCCAAATCTCACCGCTTTGCCAGTCACTACTACCGCCATCTCATCAGAGAATATTTTACAGGTATTGCAGATATAATGCATCAGAATTTTACCAGCGAAACAGAAGTATGGTTTCACAACAAAGAAAAAAGCACTGCCAAATACAATGTATATAACCAGTTTACTTTAAAAGTACAGCACGGCAGGGTTACCACCGGCCCGGAATTGGTACTGTCTTATGACGGCACTACAAAAGTATTTGCCAAACCGGTATCAGAAATTTACAATTTCAATACCAACCTGTACAACTGGATAGTGTGCAACGGTGTATTGTACAAATGGAAATACAGGCCACAGTCTGTGATCAATATACCTGAAAAATGTTTCCCGGTATTAAGCAATGAAATAAAGCCACAGTTGGATATAGCCCACGATGTACCAAATCTCAGCAACCGCTATCCAAGATACCTGAATACATTGCAGGACTTTTACAATAAATACCTGGCTGTTGAGGCTTTCAAAAAAATTATTCCAATAAGTAACGAAGGTTTTTATCAACCCGATGCAAAACAGTATAGGGTTATCAGTTCGTCTTCCAACGATTTGATGTATGGCGGAGGCAAAACGGGTAAAGAGCCAAAAAAGGATTTTAAATACAAAGGCCCTTATCAATTGCCCACCAAACCAAGCAACTTCAAATTCTTTTTCATTTACCAGGCATCAGATAAGGCATTTGCAGTAACAGAGTTGTATAAGTATTTAAACAGTGGTTACAAAGACGACAGGTTCCCTTTTCCCAAAATGCAGGATTACATCAAAGTTCCCTTTGAATTAGATATTACAAAGAACATAGAATTTGACAGCGTAGAAAATGCAGTAACAACGGTACGCAACGCAGTTAAGAATGCAGAGTGGCAACCAGATACCCGTTACCTGGCATTGTTTGTAAATCCTGTACCAAAGTTGGAGAAAGATGAAGAACGGAAAAACATCTATTACAAGATCAAAGAAATACTGTTATACGAAGATGTGCTTTCGCAGGTAATAAAAAGCGAACACCTGTACAAAAACGGCGAGCCAAATTCTTACTTCAATACTTTCTTGCCGCATATAGAAATTGCCATGCTGGCAAAGCTGGGCGGTGTACCCTGGCGGCTTAACCGGCCAACCAATAATGAATTGATTGTTGGGGTAGGGGCCTTTTATTCAGTTACCCGTAAAACAAGATTTGTAGGTTCAGCTTTTTGTTTCAACAACGAGGGCATGTTCAAGGGCTTTGATTGTTTTAAGGGCGATGATACAATTAGTTTGGCAGGTTCAATAAGAGAAGCAGTGGCAAAATTCATAGCAGTTAATTACACCGCTTCAAGGCTTGTTATACACTTTTATAAAGACATTGGAAAAAAGGAACTGCAGCCCATCATGCAAACCCTGCACACATTGGGTTTAAACATTCCGGTAATTGTAGTTACCATCAACAAAACCGAAAGCAAGGAGTTATTGGGATTTGATACCGCAGATGCAGATAATTTAATGCCTTACAGTGGCACTATTGTAAAAGTTGGCTGGACAGAATATCTTTTATTCAATAACACCCGGTATGAAAGCGCATCAAAGCCTGCGCAAAAAGAATATCATTTTCCTGTAAAGATTGCGTTGTCCTGTACGGTTGATGGTATGCTGGATGATATGAATTTAGTAGAACAGTTGATTGACCAGGTTTACCAGTTTTCAAGAATGTACTGGAAAAGCACTAACCAGCAGAGCCTGCCGGTTACTATTAAATACCCCGAGATGGTGGCGGAGATTTACCCTTACTTTCAGCACGACAAGCTGCCGGATTTTGGCAAGGAGAACTTGTGGTTTTTGTAAACCCAACAGAAACTATAATCATTAATTTTTAAACACTAAAAAAGTAGGATGATAACAATAGCAAAATGGACAGTGATCATTTTCGGATTATTCTTTATTGGTATTGGTATAATTATGCTTTTTGCACCCCAAAAAGCAAGAGAGATT
>JBGSIG010000619.1:0-1880 GCA_041742655.1 Ferruginibacter sp.
TTGGCGTAAAAATGATTGATTTATTTACTTTTGTTACCACTTAACAAAATACAGATGAAATTATTAGCAGGAAAAGTAGCGATTGTAACCGGCGCAGCCCGCGGTATTGGAGAAGGCATTGCTTTAAAATTTGCAGAGCAGGGTGCGGCTATTGCATTTACCTATGTTAGTGACAGCAGTGGTGAAAGAGCAAAAGCTTTGGAACAAAAAATTAGTGCGCTTGGTGTAAAAGCAAAAGCTTACCAAACAAATGCAGGTGATTATGCAGCATGCGAAACTTTTGTAAATGATGTGTTGAAAGAATTTGGACAAATAGACATATGCGTAAACAATGCCGGCATATCAAAAGATAATTTATTGCTGCGTATGACGGTTGAGCAATGGGATGACGTAATGCAAACCAATTTGAAGAGTGTGTTTAATATGACTAAGCAGGTAATACGCCCCATGATGAAAGCTAAGAGTGGCAGTATCATCAACATGAGCAGCGTTATCGGCGAAATGGGCAATGCCGGGCAAAGCAGTTATGCTGCCAGCAAAGCAGGTGTTATTGGTTTTACAAAAAGCATCGCCAAAGAATTGGGCAGCCGCAATATCCGTTGCAATGCCATAGCCCCGGGTTTTGTTGAAACAGACATGACCACTTATTTAAAAGATGGCGAAGGTGCTGATAAATACAAAGCTGGCATTCCTTTAGGCAGGTTTGGCACAACAGAAGATATAGCCAATGTAAGTTTATTCTTAGCCTGCGATATGAGTAGTTACATAACCGGGCAGGTAATTAGCGCCTGCGGTGGATTGAATATCTAATTCTCCTTTCCTTGCCGAAAAATCGGGTAGTTCCAAAAGTGCAAAATGGAGGATTTGTTCATAATACTCTTTCTAGCTTTATATTTATTATGATGATCTGAATGCTACAGGATGATCTAATTTTTTATGGGGTCCCATGAAAATACGCAGTAAGATACGAAATGCTGACAGCTCAATAAATAAAAAGCAAAGCCCCATTAAAATAATCAATATAATCTGGCCGCTATGTACATATGTAAACAATACATCAATACCTATAAATGCTGCCGTTACAGGAAAGCCCAGCATTCCAACGACTGCTATTAAAAACAAGAATCCTGTTGTTTCCTGCTCATATACATACCCATGATATTGGCTAAGAGAAATATCATTGTCTACAGCTTTTATTTTTTGCAAACAATAATAGCCCAATAAAAAAGCAGGTAAAATTCCACTAACATAAAAGATAATTTCAACAGGGTTGATAGGTGATACATTAAACAATACGGCAGCTATTATAAAAAAATGCGCTATCAACAAATACGTCCATGCTTTTATTGCTGATTGCCTGAACGAAAAAGCAAAAAGAATAACTCCTAAGGCGGTACTCATTAGAATAATTGGCAAAGCCCCCGTTAAAGAAGGAACTATATTTTGACTGTTATAACCGAATATCAAAAGGGTCAGCCCGATAACAGCAACAACCCCGGTCAACATGGTAGATTGCAAAAACCGTAGTTGGTTTCCCAGCCATTTAAAAGGACTCCATAAATAAATAAACATCATACTGTCTACATTCCATTCTTTAATACCCAGCATGTATAAGGAGGCTTTCATTTTCGATACCGGTTTTTGTTCGGGTGGTGTATAATGAAAATATTGATGATGCACCAGGTAGTTTAACACGGAAGGAGAAACCAGCAATTGATAGGTTCTTAAAAAGGCATTGCCTGCAAAATGTACCAGTACCAGCCAGTGCCATCCTATTGCTACTTCAATAAACATCAATCCTATTTGCGCTGCGGAAGAGTACGCAATTTGGGTTTTAACTGTTGGTTGTACCCTTGCAATTAAAGTGGCGACAACTGCTG
>JBGSIG010000620.1:0-5421 GCA_041742655.1 Ferruginibacter sp.
GTAACGCTCATATCGTCACTCAAAAATTATGCTACGCAACAACTTTTAGTGCTACCTGGATATTTGATGTAAGATACTTTTAGAAAACTTAAAATTACAATACAATTAACTATAAGAATTGTTTTTTTAATTGTCCGATCCTGGAAATTCTGCGGCCCGAACTTTAATAATACCCGTCGGATGAACAATATGATAGTCTTTAAAATCCTGGCTGGCTTGCATTCCAATTCCATCAAGCG
This sequence comes from Ferruginibacter sp., assembly GCA_041742655.1. GTDB lineage: Bacteria > Bacteroidota > Bacteroidia > Chitinophagales > Chitinophagaceae > Ferruginibacter. Next base: position 240 of record JBGSIG010000620.1, read on the forward strand.
TTTCTGTACGGGTGCGAATACGCACTGGTTTATCCGTATAAAATTCTGCTCCGGTATGGCTTCTGTCCCAGTACAATTCGTCACAATATAGTGTGTCGCCTTTTATATTGGTTACCCTTACACTGTCTTTCAAAAACACTTTACTCTGGCTTTCAATATACCTTGCGTATTGTGCATCCAGTTTACTTTCCACACTATCATTAACGGCAAAAAAATCTACATGAACACTTTTGGGAAACTCAATATAAGGTAATGTATCCTGTACACGGTATAGAACCGGGCCCTTTAAAACCGCTTTTCTTTTGCCCCCTATAGAGTACTTAATCACTACATTTTTCCCTTCTTCCCTGGCAATATCTTTTTTATTAAATTTTTCTACATCTTCCAGCTTGTTTTCGCAACTGCCTAAAAAAAAGCAGCCGGCAAAAACGGCTGCTAAAGTAATAATATTGTTAGTGTGTAATTCCATAATGTTAAGCTGCCCGGTTAATCATACTTGTATCTTCTAAACCAAAGATCGGACATTGAAAAACCAATACTAATACGTATTGTATTTTCTGTAAGGTTCGACTTTTTATCACCCCTGGTACCAAATTCAATGGCTGTATTTAATTGTGAGGATTGGGTTTCATAAAAACCCCGTCTTAATTTTAATGGAAAGCCGGCTCCCAGTGAAAAACCAAATTGCGGTAAAGCTGTGTTGTCTACTTTTACATAGTCAGGCCCAAAATTAAACCCAAAACGATACCTTACAAACTTAAAATAGTTTTTAAGCAAGGTAGTACTGGTTGCGGGATAATATTCAACGCCTGCTCTTATTTTATAGCTGTTAACCACTGAGTCGGGCTGTCCGTAAAACCTGTATTTATCCCATTGGGTAAACTCATAGTCAGCGCCAACCAGCCAGTGGCTGCCTGCATCTCTATAAGTAAAACCGGCTCCAATTGTGGCCGGCCTTATCACCTGTCCCTTTACAATGTCTGAGAATACGCTATCAATCCGTACTTTTTCCCCGTAAATATCGGTATAGACTGTTTCGCTGGTATTATTCTGATCGCCTCTTAAAATTTGCTGAAACCTGCCATACCCCCCTAAAACAATCTGTGCTTTGTTCTTCAACCTAAGTTCATATTGAATGCCTGCATTTACAAAAGCACCTTTTAGGCTTGTGTTAGTATAAGTAGTGGATGAGAAGTATGCAGCCGTATCGTTAAAGAATGTTAAATTGGTATTGTACTGCTTTCTGCCGAAAGCATGCCCGATATCAAACCCAAGGCTTAGGTTTCTAATACGCACACCGGCACCAAGGCTTGCTTCGTGCAAACCTCCGCTACCCTCATAAACAGTTCCAATGCTATCGATACCTGGTGCATCTTCAAAGTTTGCAATTTTATAGGATATTCTGTTTGCAGGCTTTAAACTAAAGGTGGTACCCAAAAAAATCCCTTTCCTGTTTGCCTTTAACATCTTTATAGGAAGCCCCATTCCAATATATGGAATGTTGATATCCTTTGAAGAAAAGTTTGCCGAGGGCGAAACATTTTTCAACGTCAGGTTAGTAAACTCAGCTCCAAATTCAAAAATAGTACTACGCTGAAGGGTGGGGTTTAGCCGTAACGCTTCCGGGTTAATATAACTCAAATTGCCATAACTGGCAGGATTGGTAAAATTAAGATTTTGAAAATCTGTGTAACCGGCAGCAATACTACCCATTCCCCTCGTTGCAATATTGTGGTTTTGAACAACATCGCCCAAGCCGTATCGTGAGTATGGTGAATTAGTTTGCGCTTCAGCAGAAACATATATTAGTACGGTTAAAACCAATCCGGTCAATCTCTTCATTATAAGCTGTTATTAACTTCGCTGATTGCGTAAAGTCCTTTGAACAAAAAATTAAGGTCTGCAAATATCTTGTTTTTAAGTTGCCCGGCAAAATAGGCAGAATCACCCCCGGTTAAAACCACGTTAAAGTTGCCGTATTTTTCAGCATAATAATCTATAAAACCATCAATTTCAAATGTAATTCCCGCTATTACCCCGCTTTGCATATTGGTTTTAGTATCGTAGGCAATCACAGGAAAATTCCAATCTTTTTTTACCAGGGGTAATAAAGCGGTATAATCATTCATCGATTTAAAGCGTAGCTCCATACCCGGGGATATGCCACCGCCAATAAACTGGTGATATTGATTTATAAAATTATATGTAATGCAGGTTCCCAATCCTATCACTAAATTATTTTTACCGGGATAAAAGTGAACAGCCGCAGCTATTAATGCTAACCTGTCGGCACCTATAGATTCAGGCTTGCCGACTGCCGCCGAAAAATTTAATTTAGTAAGATGAGATAATTTATGAAACCTCGTATTTTCCGAAAGCAAAAGCTCTATTGCCTCATTGTGCTGTATAACGGAGGAAAGGATGCTGTTTTGCGGCTGGTATTTTTGCAACAGGTCTTCTATAGTAAGCACTTTGTCATCGGGCAACACTATCTCTTCAATAAAAACATCTTCCTCAAACACACCGCATTTTAAACGGGTGTTGCCAAAATCAAAACAAAGTGTTTTCTTCATGTAAATCTTATTTCGCCTTTACTTCCAGACCTGTTTACAATTTAAACCCGGATAAATTTTTAAAGTGCCCGTTTAGCTGTATCCGCTTTTTTAAGGTTTCCATTTCTGCTACAACAGGCAGCACTTTCAGCAGGTGCTGTTTTAAATATTCCTGGCGTTGCAGTTCATGAAACAACCCCAGCAGTTCATACTCCTCTTTTATAGAAAGCCCGGCATGGTGGGCTACATCGTAGCTCCGCAATTCGCTATCGGCCTTGGCATACGTTTTTTTTACTTTTAAAATATCATGAAGCTTAAGTATTGTTTCCAGCACCCTTTGCATTAGCCTGGCATTACTTTTAGCTGAATTTTCAGGATAATTTACAATGGCACCTTCATATAATTTATCAGGTATCTCTTTAACTATCTCTAAAATGCTGAATACCTCAACCCCTTTTGTTTTAATATCCATTTCGCCGTTTTCATATACTTGCGTTACTTCAACCACTTCCACCGATGTACCCAATTCACCCACTTTATCATCTATCACGGCAGGTATACCAAAACGCTTCTTGTTTTGCCAGCAATCGTTTATAAGTTGTTTATACCTTGGCTCAAAAATATGCAGGTTAAGTTCCTCACCGGGATACACTACAATTGCTAAAGGAAATATGGGAATAAAATTGGTCATGGCTGCAAATGCAAATATATTGCCGAAGGTAATAACGAAATTTGAATGGTACAGCCCATTTATTTGGTAGTTGCCATATTTACATTGAATTTTGTTAGATGTGGCAACAACACCTGCAACAAATACAGGAAGGCAATATTAAAACACTGGCAAGATGTATTTCCCTGGTGGAAAATGAAACAGCCGGTTATGAAAACCTGTTGCAACTATTACCGCCTTCAACAACGCCGGTTATTGGTATTACCGGCCCTCCAGGCGCAGGAAAAAGTACTTTGACAGATGCGTTAATTGGAAGCATAACAGGGCAGGACAAAAAAGTAGGTGTTCTTTGTGTTGATCCTTCTTCGCCTTTTAGTTTAGGTGCATTGCTGGGGGATAGAATCCGAATGAGCAACTGGTACAATCATCCAAATGTTTACATTAGGTCACTTGCAACCAGGGGTTCGCTGGGTGGATTGCATCCAAAAATTATTGAAATAAGTGATTTGTTGAAAGCAGCTCTTTTTGACTTTATCATCATTGAAACGGTGGGCGTAGGGCAGAGCGAAATTGAAATAGCCGGTTTAGCCGATACCACCATTGTGGTACTGATACCGGAATCTGGAGATGAAGTACAAACCATGAAAGCCGGGTTGATGGAAATTGCGGACATTTTTGTAGTAAACAAAGCCGACCGGGCCGATGCAGATATTTTTGTAAAAAATTTAAGGTTGATGCTGGCTCCCGCATTTAGCAGTAAGCAAATTCCGGCGCCTGTTATTAAAACTGTGGCAATACAAAAAAAAGGCATCGACGAGTTATTTGATGCCATAAAAACGCAAATCAAGTTTCATAAAAATAATGAGAAAAGGCTATGGTTACTGGCAGAAAAAGCCTTCCATCTCATTCAACAAAAAAGAATGGCTGATTTAAATAAAACAAGTATTAAAGATAAGATTGAACTTGAGGGAAGTAATTTTAATTTGTACAAGTTTGTTCAACAGCACAAAACGAATGTGTGATGCCGGATGTTTTGATGTCTGATTTAGTAAGGACGAGGCGTATTTGACTTACAAAGAGTATGGAAAGCCTGGTAATATAAATTTTAAAAAAAGGGTTTGAGAAATTGTTTCGAAAAGTTTAGAAGAATCGGAACATCAGACATCAAAAAATCAGACATTGGACATTTTAGGTATTGCCTTCTGGTTCACTATTGTTTTTCCACCAACGGTACCCAATAACACCCACCAAAATAAAAGGCGTGAACATTAAATAAAGTATACCGCTGTTTAAACCCTGGGCGGGCTTTTCTCCTAACTGTTGCGCTGTTTTAGTGCAAATAGAACATTGGGCATTTACAATATTAGTAAAAGCACACATCCATAAAAAGCAACATAATATGGTAATCTTTCTGATCATTTACATTGCAAAGATACAGTATAAAACACCGGAATGGTTGTTTGATCTGCGATCATTTTGATGGCCCTAATACCGTTCCGCTATAAATTTATTTAAAAAAAACTTCATTTCGTATTGACTCCATTATCTCCGGAGTAATTTTGACCGTGGGATTCATTTGTTTGAATTCTTCCAGTTTTTCATTCATTTCTTCAATCTTCATATCGTAGGCCAATGCTTCTCTGTTTTCAGGCAGTGTACGTTGCGTAAATTTCTCTGCCCCTTTAGTTAACTGGTAAAGAAATGCCCCGCCTAAAATACAGGCCAAAAAGAAAAAAACATAATTGTTTATGCTAAAACCATAAGTGTACCAATACCAGCCACAAAAAATAAGCGGAATCATCAGGAGGATCCGTTGTTTAATGGCAACCAAAATGATACCGATGTAATAAAACCCAACACCAAATAAATAATACCAATGACCCGACCTATTAGCTATATAGGGTACCAGTATTAACGGAATTATTATGTAGAAAAAAGTTAGAAATTTAAACCAGCCTTT
>JBGSIG010000621.1:0-2617 GCA_041742655.1 Ferruginibacter sp.
TTTAACCATACCAATATCTTTCAATTGTTGAGCTCCGTGATTCTCTAAAAAAGCAGGAAACTTTTTTTCTAGCAAGGCAACATCTGCTTTGCTATTTAATTTTACATAGGCATTCACAAAATTGTTGCCCGACCACATATCACTTGTCATCACATATTGCCCGATGCCACCACTGTTCATGGGTACAAACATATTGCCCTTAATATGAGTACTGCCAAGGCTTTCATCGATAACAGCGGTAACTTTAAACTCATGTTTACCGTAGGCGTTTTCCATTTCTATCATTTTGCCAAGCGGATTTTCAGCGCCGAAAAGTTTTTCAGCAACTTCTTTCTTCAGCACAATTGAATAAGGTGCCGCAAGGGCGTTTGCCGGTGAGCCCGCAACAAAATGATAGGTAAAAACATCAAAAAATGTTGAGTCGACAAAGGCCAGATCTTTTTCGTAGATCAGCTTTTCGTTGTACTTCAACAGGCTTTGTTTTATACCGAGGGCTGATGTAAGCCGCGTAAATTGCGCCACTTCTGCAAAATCGTTTTTCATGGCAGGCGCAATCGGTGGCGACGAAGTTGCGTTATTGTGCTTATCGCCATTGATAGAAAGCCAGGTGTCAACACGATAAATATCGTTGCCATTTGTGTGATGTTTATCGTAACTGTACTGGGCTTCTACAAACAATAATATGTACAGGCAACACAAAGTGCCAATGGCTAAACCAATAATATTGATAAAACTGTACGTTTTGTGCTTCCACAAATTGCGGAAAGTAGTTTTGAAATAGTTTTTGAACATAAAATATCATTTAAGATGCATAATTCTTTGATGTCTGATTTATTTCGGTTTGCATCGCCATCGCCCATTGACCATTCACCATTCACGATTGACCTCATCACTCCGTTCTCAAACTTCTAACCGGGTTTGCAATAGCTGCTTTTATTGCCTGGAAACTTACGGTGAACAAAGCAATCATTAAAGCAATTAATCCTGCAATAAAAAATATCCACCAACTGATATTGACGCGATAGGCATAGTCCTGCAACCACCTATGCATGGCAAACCAGGCAAGTGGAAAGGCTATGATTGCAGCAACCAATACCAATTTTATAAAATCGAAGGATAATAACTTTGTGATGTTTGCCACACTTGCACCCAACACTTTGCGTATGCCTATTTCCTTTATCCTTTGTTTTGCTGTAAACGAAGCCAGGCCAAACAGGCCGAGACACGCAATAATGATAGCAACCAATGCTGCCGCAATAAATACATTCCCCAACTGATTCTCTGTAGTAAACTGTTTGTTATAATTCTCGTCTGCAAAAAAGTATTCAAAGGGGTTACCTGCAAAATATTGTTTATAATAATTTTCCAGCGTACTTAATTTATTGTTCATATCAGCCGCATCTGTTTGTATGGTAAAATACACAAAAGAAACTGACGGAAGATAAATAACAGGATCAATGGGTTGGTGCATAGAAAGGTGGTGATAGTCTTTTACCACGCCGGCAACTTCGTATTGTTTTTCGCCCCATAAAATTTTTTGCCCCACAATAGCAGCCTCATTTGAAAAGCCTAACTGTGCGGCAGCCTTTTCATTAATAATCACTTTCAGGCTATTGTTCCATCCCATTGCAGCCTCGTCGGATGTGTAGGTTTTTCCTGCAGCAAAACGAATACCATAGGTATCAAAAAACTTTTCATCAGAAATAAACATCCGGTAACTTTTTTTATCATCATCTTGTTTAGCATTCAGTTTGGTGATACCGGCGGTTGAAAAATTGTAACCACCACCGGGTACATTATTGGATGCTGCATACTTTTTTACAAAAGGCAATTGCGACAATACATTTTTAAAGGCATCATTTTTACTGGCTTGTTCTTCGCTGGAAACGGTCGGCCCTTTTATTACCACTAATTGAGAAAGGCTGATACCAGTATTGGAAGTTTTCATATAGTTCAGCTGCTGGTAAAGAACAAGTGTAGCGATGATAAAAATTATTGAAACACTAAATTGAAAAATTACCAAACCTTTTCGAAGTGACATACCGCTAATAGTATTGCTCAGTTTGCCGCGTATGGTAGCAACAGGTTTAAAAGAACTTAATACCCAGGCTACATAAGTACCCGACATTAAGGATCCTGCCAGTATAAACAAGCCACTAATCAACCAAAACCAGCCCTGGTTCAACACCTGCAGCGAAAGCTGCTTTCCGGTAAAACCATTAAATGTTTGCTGAAATAGCTGCACTAATAAAAAAGCAATGGCAACGGCAGCCCCAGACAATAATAGTGTTTCTGATAAATATTGAAAAGTTAATTGCAGTCGGCTTGCTCCCAGCACTTTACGCACACCTGTTTCCTTTGCCCGTGTTAAAGATTGCACGGTGCTTAGATTGATATAATTTACCCAGGCTATTAGTAAAATAAGTATGGCTACACTAAATAACAATACCATGAATTTTAAACTTCCAAATGTTTGATAGGGATAATCAAAATCGGGTGCCAGGTGTAAATTTTTTAGCGGTTGCAAAACGGCCGAAATGCCGGCATCGCCTGGTTGCATAGTATTGAATAACGTGGTAACCTGCCGGGTAATTAATTTATCATTCACTCCTTTTTT
>JBGSIG010000622.1:0-5067 GCA_041742655.1 Ferruginibacter sp.
CGCCATGTGCCTTTACTATATCATAGGTTAATGATAAACCAAGGCCTGTTCCCTGCCCGGCTGGCTTTGTGGTAAAGAAAGGTTGAAATATTTTGTCAACTATTTTTTGAGGAATGCCAGGGCCATTATCGGTTACTGAAATTAAAACTTTATTACCTTCTTTTTTTGTGCTTACTGAAACAGTTGGTTCATAGTTGTCACCTTGAGCTTGTCGAAGGGTTTTCTTTTCATTCACTACATAAAATGCATTGTTGACCAGGTTCAAAACAACTCTTCCAATATCCTGCGGAATGATGTTGATGTTGCCAATGGTTTCGTCAAAGTCAGTTTTCAATGTGGCATTGAAAGATTTATCCTTAGCTCGCAGGCCAAGATAGGAGAGGCGCAGGTATTCATCTGCCAGCTTATTTATATCGGTTGCTGCTTTTGCGGCACTTCTGCTTTGGCTGTGCTGCGGCATTCCTTTTACAATCCCGTCTGCTCTTTTGCCATGGTGGAGGATTTTTTCGAGGTTTTGAATTATATCATCGGCGATGTCTTTTGCATCATCGGCATTCCCTTTATTCATTTCTTCTTTCATTTCTTCCAACAACTCCTTGCTAACTTCAGAAAAATTGTTGACGAAGTTTAATGGGTTTTGAATTTCATGGGCAATACCGGCAGTCAACTGTCCGAGCGAAGCCATTTTTTCGGATTGTATCAGTTGGGATTGTGTGGATTTCAGTTCAGATAAAGTGAACTCAATACTTTCTTTTGCTTTTTCCAGTTTATTAAAATCCTCATACCGTGCATATGCGATGGCAAATGCATCTGCTAGTGATTGTACGAGGTTAAGTTCTTCGGGTGAGAGTGGATCAGTGTTGCCAACATACAGCATGCCCTGTGTAAAAGGAACAAAATGCAGGTCCAGTGATTCCGGCGGAGCTGTTGAACCCTGGTAGGATTGCTGGTTTTGTACTTGCCCCTGTTCGACAAGGGTTTGAGTCCATTGCAGGAAGGCTTCTTTATTCCAGTGCAGATGGTAGACTTCTTGTTTTCGCCAGTTGGTTACGGTATTTTTTGTTACCTCGCTAGCTTCAAAATCAAGATGCAGGGCACCGAGCGAATGCCCATCGGGTGATGCCAGGTGTGCTTCCACTAAAGCACGGTCCTCATCAATAATAAAGACACCGCAACGGATAAAAGGAATCTCCATTTGTTTTAGTTCCTGCCAGATAATTGGTGTAATGCGTCGCAGATCTTCGGTGGAACGCATGGAGGCGATCTGGCCGCGGACCCTGTCAAGTGATGCCTGTTTGATAGCTTCCTTTGCCTGTGCTTCTGCTTTTTGCAGGTCGAGAAAGCGGGTATAGGATTGTTCAAACACTTTTGCAAAACGTTGTAAAATATCAAGCTGTTCTTCAGTAGCAACATTAGGTGCCCACATCAAAGCTCCATGCTTCATATATGCCATTGTAAATACTACATTTGTATTCCTCATCCATTCTTTTTCATTCTCCGGAAAATTCCTATAGGCTGTGTGAGAGAAAACATGGTCCGAGTATAAAACTCTTTCATCACCCGATAAAGAATAGACCAATACCTTTTCATGATTTTTCCAGGCTGATAATTGTGCCTTATGGCATGGGTGTTCGAAGTATTTAATATGATAACTTTCAGGATATTTTTTTTGTGAGAACCCAGCCACCCAATGTTCCATATCACCTGTTTGTTCGTTCATTATAACAACGGTAGCCGCTCCGAACTGGAAATCAAGTCTTTGAAGTTCTTCATAAAGAGTTTGCGCCACCTCCGCCAATTCGTCACTCACATACATAGCCATGCTTCTTGAGCGCACTCTTTCCAGCGAAGCTTCTATCTGTGCTTCTCTTGCCTGTGCTTCTGCTTTTTGAAGGTCGAGAAAGCGTGTATATGCCTGCTCAAAAACCCTGGCTATACGTTTTAAAACATCAAAATCAGTTTCAGAAAATTCCTGGCGGCTCCAGCTATTGGCACCTAATAGAGAATTTTTTTCTGCAATAAAAGAAGCAGTGTAAGTATCCGAAAAACGAATAACATCTCTTGACGATTGAGGAATTATATCCAGGTTGTTGTATTTAAAAACATAGTCAAAATATTTATTTTTTTCTTCTGATGAATAAACCCTGTTGAGAATATTTTCACCGTTTTCTTTTGCATTCCATACATCTAATATTATGGGATTGTTTATAAATGCATCTTCATCAAACGGCAGATTTACCTGGATTGGTAAAGTAAGCTCCGGCGATGCTACCAATATTATAGCATCTTTTGAATTTCCATTAAATAAATGAATGGCAGCTCCTCCATCAAACCCTACGTCTAATATTTTTAATTGATGAAATAATATTGCAACTACTTCTTTGAGCTCATTTGATTTGTGCATCGCCAATGAACGGCTGCGTACTCTTTCCAATGCCAGCTGAATTTGTGCCTCCCTTGCCTGTGCTTCTGATTTTTTAAGGTCAAGGAAACGGATGTACGCATGTTCGAATACTTTGGCAAATTTTATTATAATCTGAAAATCTTCGTTAGATATGGTATGGCCCGACCAACTGTCATATCCAACCATCGAGTTCTTTTCTGCTGCTAAATGGAGGGTCCAGCTTTCTGCTTCAACTTGAATATTTTGTACTGATTCCGGCACTTTTGATTTATTATATTTTACAACGTAACGGAAATAGTCTTTTTTGATTTCACCTGAATATGATTTGCTAAAAATGTTCTCGCCGTTTTCGATTGCCTTCCATAGGTCTCTGTTGATTGCATTATTTTTAATGTCCTCGTCATATGGAAGATCGATTTTAACGGGCGCAGACAAATGATTCGTAGCAATCCAAAGATTGAGATTTCGTTTCTCTTTTTCGAAAGTATAAATACAGGCTCCGTCAAAAGAAAGTCCAAGTTCCATAAGCCGGTCAAATAAAGAAGTTACCACCTGCTCCAACTCATCAGAATGATGCATTGCCAATGAACGGGATCGCACCTTTTCCAAAGCAGCTTCGACCTGTGCTTCCCTTGCCTGCGCTTCGGCTTTTTCCAGATCGAGAAAGCGTGTATAGGTTTGTTCAAAAACTACAGTAAACCTTTTGAAGATATCCCATGCTTCGGGTATAGGTTCACCGCTTATGAATATTAAATTGCCATGCTTAAAATTGAAAACATGGTGTATTTGAAATGTAGGCAGGGTAAAACCATCTTTTAATTGCTCATCTGCAATGGCCTTAAAATCAGGAAGGCTAAACATATTTTTGTAATGTTGTGCTAAGGCATCGCCACTCATTTCCTCTACATAAAACGTTTCTCCTTTTAGGCGGGATTCGTTCATGTGGACGAAGGTGTGGCTATGTGTGAGGGGTATCCTGAATGATGGTTGGACGGCGCCGTTCGTACTCATCCAGCCGGTACAAAATTCTTCTCCTTTCTCCCAGATATTATACCCGCAGCTCCATACTGGTATTCCCAGCGAGTGTACCTGTTGAAATAGTAAGTTAGCAGCTTCCATTAGTTCCTCGCTATGTTGCATGGCCATTGTTCTTGCACGAACTCTTTCCAGCGCTAATTCAATTTGTGCTTCTCTTGCCTGCGCTTCTGCTTTTTGCAGATCCCTAAAACGATTGTAGGTAAGATTAAATACACCGGCAAAACGTTTCATTACAGCTTTTGCTTCCTCATTAAAAGGTGTTTCACGAAATGCATATAAATTTCCTTCCTGAAAAGGCGTATCGAAAAAATATTGTTTCTCATCTTTGTTTGAAATGGTTAATGACTGTGATTGAGGAAGCTCGAAATTAACTTTAGTAAGTGCCTGGTAAAAGCGGGTAAGGTCTTCGCCTTCCAGCAGGTAGGCAAAATCACTTTGCTGCGTCCAGGAATCAAACGCACCTTGTAGTAAAGCATGTATATCTACTGGTTCGTTACCAGAAACCTGTGCTACATGCCCATTATCTGAAACTGTTGTTGTCCATAGATCGGTGGTTCTTTGTTCCTTATCAAAAATAGCAATTCCGCAACGCAACATTCCGAGATTAAGTTTCTCCAGTTCTTCAAATAAGGTTGCTGCAGCCAGGCTTAAATCATCGCTTTTATGCATGGTCATTGCTTTTGAACGCACCCTTTCCAAGGCCGCTTCAATGGTGGCTTCTCTTGCCTGTGCTTCTGCATTGGAAATATCAACATATCTTCTGTATGCTAAATCAAAAACGTTCCTGAAACGTTTGAGTACTTCTCTTTTTTCATCTGATATAGAACTGAAAGTTGAAATGCCAATTGCGCCAACACCAATAGAATAGAAGTAATAATAAAGTTTGGAAATGCCGGAGAGGCGGGCGTCTTCATATTCACCGCTCATTCTTCTTTGCTCTCTCCAGCTTTCTAATTCATTTTCCTCAACAATAAGTTCTGCAAAAGCATTTGTATTGCTCCTGATGCGGTGTAAAAAATTTTCAAACACAGGATGCCTGTTATAAGAAAGGCTTGCAATATGGCCACCGGCAACATCAGAGTAATCGTAATCCTGCAGTATATTTATATCATCATTAAAGAAATTGATCAATGCATTCCTGAGATCGGAAAAGCCAAGCAGTTGTAATTCTGTAAACATTATTTTGCAAATATTCAGCACATCATCTTTTTGCTTCATACCCATGGCTTCGGCTCTTACCCGTTCAAGTGAAGATTCAATTTCCAGTTCCCGGTTCTGCGCTTCTACCGCTTTTCTTTTTTGTTCCAGCTCTTCAATGGTTTCTTCCAGTAAAATTGCCGTTGTACGTTTTACTTTTTCTGTGCGGTCAAGTTTAAATTCAGCGATTGTTAATTCGCTGTCTGTAGCTTTCGCTGCTTTGGTAAGCATAGCTTTTTCTTCAGCCGTTAATTTTTCATCCTGCTGAATAAAATCCAATATCTTTTGTAAATGTTGGTTCATTATATTTTCCCTTTAGAACTTATTCTTATTAATCACATTAGGAATAAACAAGTTTTTTAATTGGCCTGCTTTATTTATACGTCTTTAATCAAATGTATTTTTTATTTATTAAGCAATACATTTTA
>JBGSIG010000623.1:0-6478 GCA_041742655.1 Ferruginibacter sp.
AGTCGAAATTGTACCGCAGTCCAAGGCCTTCATCTTTTTGCATTTTTACAATACTATCCACAATAGTAGACTGGTTAGTTTTGACCTTATTTTTTTCATCTTCTGTAAATGCTTTTTCTTTTGCTTTATCCAACTCTTTCCATTGCTTAACGGCGCCGGTGAGGGCTTCTTTTTGATTTTTAATATTGATCACTTTGTCTGCAAAAGCATCCGCGTCTGCCTGCAGATAGTTCAGGTCTGGAAATTTGTAGCCCGTTATCAGTTGGGCGATGGGGCTATCCTGTTGCATTTTGTATACATCCAAATTCACTTTTATTCGTTCTGCAAGTTCTTTAATCTGGGCTTCTACATTCGCGACGTTGTTGTTTTCATAATTGTATGGAAAAGTTCTTAGCGGGGCAGTATCAAACGGAAGTTTTGTATTTGCCTCAAAAATACTTACGGTGGTATATGGCTTTAATGCATGCCGTATGCCCAGTTCATAAAAAACATTCGCATTGGCAAAACTAAGATCAGCTACTGCAAAATCGCAAAACATCAGTCGCTCATACATAGGCTTGTGAATAAATCCGCCGCTTTTTTCTTCGTCGGCTCTTATTGGCTCAAGCCCGGCTTCTATTATAGCTTTTTTAATAAAATTGTTATATACATTGTCAAAATTAATTTCCTTTTGATTGCCGTCCGTTTTTGTTCCAAACGGCATCAGTACAAAACATAATGTTGCCATAAAAATTATACTTTAAATGTTTCCGGAAAATGGGTTTCATCAACTTCTTTTCTTGCAGCTTTAGCCCCAATATCGAACAATTCAAAACGGCTGTCGGCATTGCTCATCTCCACAAGGCCGTCAATGTCCTTTTGTAAATATGGTTTATTCATTAATGGAACCAGGTTTGCAGCATCAAGCCAGGTGTTATAACGCAGGTAACTTATAAGTCCTTTTTCTTTTTTTACGGCACCAATAAAATCACTACCCAGTTTGCCAATCTCGCCATCAATTTCCCAGGCAGTGGGCGAATTAGAAAACCATTGTAACATTAATTGGTTATGCCAGCTTGCATCCTGCATCAACATGTCGGGAAGTTGAGATGCCCAGTTAAGCAAATGATTTTTCTTAACATCTGCCGGAATTTTTTTCCAACGTCCCATACCCGTTCCAACAGATACAACCATGATGTTGTCTGCTCCCCATTTCCATTTAAAAGGAAACCCATCCATGGTAGCAATCATCAGCAACTGCAACGCCGGGTTGTTAGCCATGCTTACACCGCCATCTACAAAAGCCGCTTCACCCAGGGCACCACCAACATCAATTATCTGTGGTAAAAAATAAGTTGGCGCCGCAGCGCTTGCTCTTACCGCTTTCCATAATAGTATATCTTTGTTCATGCCGTCTGCACTGTCGTAATACTTTCCGCCAGGGTGGTTGAGCAATGGCCACACACTGTTGGTATCGGCACGTTTGGTAACTATACAAAGCCCGGTAAGAATTTTATCACTTGCCAGGGTCATATCGGTGCCAAACACTTTCTGCAATTCATCTTCCAGCGGTTGTGCATTATAGCCAGCTTTTACAAGATCTTTAATTTCAAATATCTTCCACCATTTATATTTTTTACCAAAAATTTTGTCACCCAAATCCATATACATGTCCTTAATTTCTTTAACCGACATGCCGATGGCCAGGCAGGCTGAAATGATAGAACCGGTGCTGGTGCCTCCAATTAAATCGAAATAATCACTTAGCCTGAATTTTGGATTATTGCCATGTTGCTTCCGCAGAATATCTTCTATGCGTTGCAAATAGCCCAATGTAAGTGCACCACGTATACCGCCGCCATCAAGCGCCAGTATGCGTTTGGGGAAAGTTTTGTTGCTGAGGTGTTCTGCTTTTGTCATGTTATTATTGTTTTAATTGGAGAAATGAATGTATAAAGTACAAATAGTTTTTTTAGAAAGAAATTTTTTACCGGGTTTACTTAAATTATTTAAAAATTATTTTTGCCGTTGATTTTTTAAGATCATATTCGTAAATTTTAAATGACTGCACGCTGTTATATTTAATAAGCAGCTTTGCCATTTGAAGCATTAAAACCGGACGGAAAATTATTGCCGGTAATATGTATATTTTCAGTGCCACCACTCACCCCCTGTTTCGTTATTTGTTGTTGCTGCTGTACCTGTTTTTGTTGTTGTTGATTTTGGGCCGCTGTGACATTTTGAGTGATTTGCCCGCTTTTTTCATTCACACCAATCTTGCTGAAATATGACATAACCTCGTTTACATTGTTGAGTATTGTTTTTTGCGATTGTTTGGTTGTGTATTGCGCTTCCAATACAATTGTAGCGTCTTTATTACCGGCAAGAACTTTTCCAATTCTATCCATCAGTGCCCGGCTTTGAGATGAGACAGTTCCTTTTTCAATATATATAAAGCCGAGGTCCATTTCTTTAGTTGATGGCGGAGTGGCGTTTGAAGCAGTATAACTAATGGTGCAGCGGGGCAGCATCTTCTGCAATTGATCAATTGCTGATTGCGGAATAGATGTTGTTCCAAGATTTAGCTGCTGCATATTTGTGAAACCGTATAGTTCTTTTGGAATTGAGGTAAGTGCGGCTTTAGACAGATCAAGTTTACAAACGATAAATGGGTTGTTTAATTTGGCAACCTCAGCTAATGAAGTATAAGTAACTGAACAATCTGGAATTTGTTTTGGGGGATCAGTTTGAGTAGGTGATTTAAAAGCGAACACAAGATAATTCCGCTGAAATGGATCGGCCTGAGCAATTGCGGCGTTGTCCATAAGTGGTGCGCCGGTTCTACTGACACTATAATCAATAGAACTGGCGGTAAGTATTTTGCCAGCAGTTAATTTATCAAATTGATTGAGGAAGTTTGTTGAAGCAAACAATGTTGCAGTATAAGAAAGTTTATTTTTGATACTGTCTGCTATCCGGTTCAATTTTCTTTTTTCAGAAACAGCCAGTGTAGCACCGGAAACAGGAAGGTAAATTCTTGAATCGTTTGTTGGATAGTACCATGCCATAGTATTGAATTTATCGCAATTACTTTCATCCTTATTTTCCAGCGCTGCTTTTGACTGAACAAAATCCTGGCAAACGGATAACTCAAACGATTGAGGTTTTATATTTCTTATAAAAAAGAGTTTGTACCCCTGGTTTGTTTTTGTTATGATCCGGTATGCACCATCCTTAGTTAAACAAATTTCATTTATGCTATAACTGCCATAGGTTTTTGTATCGTTCACTGAATAATACATCACCCGTTTAGAAAGGTTAATATTGAGCAAGCGGTTGCTGGTGCCACCATGCCATATTTCATTTATTGACTGCGGCAATCCTGTAATGGTTACAGGTGTACAGCTTGTTGCAGGCGTATTCACATATACTACAATGTTTGCCTGCGCCTGGCTAAAAGTCGAAGAGTCAACCTGCTTTGCCGGGATATTGAAACCAAGCAAGCCAGAGATAGTACTGGCTACGATTGATCCATCTTCCTTGTGCCCAGGTGAAAAATATAAAACGCTTGCGAGAGCTGTATCAGAAAAGCTTTGCTGCTGCATGCTTACATTGAAAGTGGATGGTAAATTTTCGGCGATCGTATTGGCAATAGTTGCTGCTGCTGCATCCTGGTAAATTATCTTCAATGGCGTTTTAGCAACTTGCCCTATATTGATAGTATACAAGGAAGAATTAAGTTTGAAAGAATCCTGAGTGATTAACTTACCATCGGTTGTTGATATTTTTAATAAGCCGTAACTGTTGGTATCGGTAATGGCAACAGCATTATACAAAAAGGTATCCCTGCTGTTTGTCAGCACAATATTTTGCCCGTACATTGTTGTATCAGTGGGGGTATAATTTAATGCAATAGCAATTGATTTAGAGTTGCCGCCAAACTGATTGTTGAATATATATTGTTGCGATACGGATTTTACAGAAGACCAATCCAGGTAATGCGAATTATTTTTCACCAGGTTGAAACTTACAAGCATCAACGCTATGAAGGCAACCACCGCATAACCAATCGCATTGTTTACTAGCCTGGCAGATTTCAATTTAAAATAACGGCTGAGGCCAACTTCCTGCTCTTTTTTGAATGGATGTGAAAGCAAAGAATTATCACCTGCGTCAAGATAAATGTCCTGCCCTTCATCGAGCCGATTATTTTTTAAAGCTGCTTTAATAAATGCGTCATCATCTTTTTCAACTGGCCGGTGGTGATAAGCATCAACCAGGAAACGGTTCAGCTTTTTATTCAGTTCAAAACTTGCGCTTACCAACGAATCATCATTTATTTTATCTTCTATCAAATTCAATTCATGGCCCAATGTTTCTCTTGCAAGTGCTTCAGTTTCTTTGTCAAGATAAGTAAGCATTTCAACTCTTAGTGATTCATTGATAATGCCGTCCTGCATCCAGGAAATTCGGGCAATTTTAAGCAGGTTAGTATAATTAACAAGGGAGGGTTGCATTCCGTTTTGCTGTAGACGTTGCTCAATTGCTTTGCCTATCGCAATTGTAAGATCCCAGTCCACCGCCGGATATATTGCCAGGCTGCAAACCCATTGCAGCAACGGGCCTTCACCCAGGTAGGCTTTCAGCGTTTCAAAATTCTGCAGGGTAAGAAACCGGGAACGATAGCCATCTTCAATGCGCTCTTTCTTCTGATCCCGAATGTCTATCTGGCCCGAGATAATTTTATCTATTACGGGCAAGGAAGACAAATCGGCGGGTAACACTACAAAGTTTGATTCAATCAGCAGTTTTTCTTTTTTATCCCAGTCTTCAATGCTAAAAGGTGTTATAAGAATTTTTACCGGCCAGTTATTTAATTTTCTTGTAACCCAGGGTTTAACGATTCCCTTAAGCGGGTATAAAAAAAACTGTGCTTCACCAAAAATAAACAGCGTGGTACCCGGGTATAAAGCGGCCACCTTCTCTAAAGGAATATTGTCCTGGTTAAGTTTTTCATTGCTTAAAAAAAGCGGTTCTTTAAAATACTTATACACCACAATATTCACTTCCTCTTTTTGCAATTTTTCTACCAGGTATTCAAATAGCTTTACCAAAAAACTTTCAGGATTTTCTTTGTCGATAAATACCAGGAAATTCATTGGTTTTGACAATGGCACAAACTGCAGCGCAGGTACGCCTCCGGCAATAACCGTTGAACGAATCGTTTTTCGCAGGTTTAGTTTGTACACATCGCTTACCTGTCTTTTTCGTAAAATATCGGCAAGCTTTCGTATGCCTGTTTCTGTATTGATATTGTGCTGCTGTTCGTTAAATTTTATGCTATAGGGACCTTCAGTACCCGGCGTTACTTGTATCTTAGCAGGTACGTACTTTTTTACGGCAAGAATTACTCCGTAGATAAGCGATGAAACAATACTGGGAACAAGTATTAAAAGCAACAGGCTCATCCAGATATTCTTCCAGTTGTAGGCAGATTGAAGGGATAAATTCCCGTCTCCTGCTATGGTTGCGTTCAATGCAGGAATTGATTCTACCTGTGCAACCATCGAGTCGGTACTGCAATGAAATCCATTGCAATCAACCACCAGCCTTACAATATTATAGCTCTTTGAATAACCAAATGATTCATTGGTTGAACGCATTGAATCATCCACATACCATTTATAGGAATACTTTTTTTTATCGACTGTATCGTTGGTAAATATCGGGGTAAAAATTTTTTTCTTGTTATTGCCCGATTTAAAACCGGCAGTACTCGTGTCACCTGATTCATCAATGGTAACAGAGGGGGGCACTTCGCAAACGGGTTGAAAATAATAATTGTTTGAATCTATGGTAACGCCGTTTCTGTCTTTAAGGAAAGCACTTACAAGTATAGAAGCGGTATCCTTTACTATCCTTGAAACACTGTCCTGGTTGCGAACTATGTCGTCAGGAAACCTCCAGTAAACGCTTGTATTTTTATGTTGCAGATTGCTGTCGACTATTGCAGTGAAAAGTACCGTGTCATTTACTAAGGCAAATTTTGCCGGCGTTACAATAATATTTATACCATTTGCCGAAGTCGGCTTTGTTGGAAATATCCTGTTCCAGAAAAAATAAAGCAGCAATGGTATCGCCAGGATAGCACCTGCAAGGGCAACCACTTTTTTCGAATACCAAGGAGAAGTTGATTTGGCCTTAGCTTTCTTCCCGACAATTTCGGCAGCAGCAAGCGGCTCATCAGCTTTTACATATTCGCTTGCAAGCTTTGCATTCAGCTTGTCGAATATTTTATACACCTTATCCTGGTCTTCTTTATTACGGCAAACCAGCGGGCTTAACAAATATTTTAATTCAGAAAGGCTTTGTAATTTTTCAATATCCGTGTTGGCCAGTATTTTTTCTACGTCTACGGCGGCAGCGGTTGTTATTACAATGTCTTCATCGGCAAGCATGGTAATAAGCGAACGCAGAATTAATGTTTTATATAAAAGAA
>JBGSIG010000624.1:0-1782 GCA_041742655.1 Ferruginibacter sp.
TTCGTCCACCACCATTCTTTTTCCGCGGCCGAAACTTTCTGCGGGCAAACCCGCCATTGTTTTAGCAGACACGCCTGCCGTCCATATTAAACTTTTTGTTGCAATGGTTTCGCCATTCGAGAACACCACCTTGCCATCTACATAATCTTTTACCTGTGTGTTCAATTTAATTCTCACACCCAATTTTGTAAGGTCTTCAAAAGTGTGTTGCTGCGATTGAGGGCTCATAGGCGACAATACTCTATCAAGTCCATCTACCAAATAAATGGCACCGCCTTTGCCCTGGCCAATAAGGGATGGGTATTCCTTTTTTAAAATGCCATTGCTCATTTCCGCAAACATGCCGGCAAGTTCAACACCGGTAGGCCCGCCACCGGCAATCACTATTGTAAGTAATTGTTTAATTTCCTCTGCGTCGTTACTTTTTACTGCACGCTCCATGTGCTGCAACAAGCGGTTGCGCATTTGCAGCGCATCTGCCAGCGTTTTCATTGGCAGGGCATTTTTTTCTACATTTTCCATCCCAAAATAATTGGTTTCGGCGCCTGTGGCAAATACCAGTTTATCGTAGGTTATTTCGTCGTCATCCAGTAAAATTTTATTCTGCTGTGGAACTATTTCTTTTACCTCGCCCAAACGAAAATGAATATTCTCTTTTCCTGAAAATAACTTACGAAAAGGATAGCTTATACTGGTAGGCTCCAGAAAAGCCGTTGCCACCTGGTAAATCAATGGTGGAAAAAAATTATAATTATTTTTATCAACAAGTGTTACCTGGAATTCATTTTTATTGGCCAATGCTTTTGCAAGATTAACGCCCGCAAAACCACCCCCTACCACAACTATTTTCATTGTATAATTTTAAAGTATTTGTGATTATCCGCCATTGAGTGCGACTTTATAAAATTTGTACCTTATATTAAAAATTGTATTCGCGTGACCTCATCCCTACCCTTCTCCCAAGGAGAAGTAACTCGAGGATTGACGCGAAAAATATTTAGTTCAGACTTAATCTTCTGTTTGCACCTTTTTACGGATAGTTATTAAAGTGTTTCAAAACTATACTGCAAACATGATTCCTAAAATTAAACCTGCAACTTTGGCGCATTTCAACACCGTTAATTATATTGCCGTTTACGCGTCAAGACGTTAAGGCATCAAAGAAATAAAATCGTTGTGGAGCATTAGCGGCAAAAAATAAATAACTGGTAGGACGTGAAGGCGTTAAGATTTAAAAGAAATAAAAACCTTCTTACCAACAAAAAAAACGTCTTAACGGCAAAAAAATAAAGACTTCTTATCGACTTCCCGGCAAAAAAAATAAACATCTCAACGTCTTAACGGCGTAGATTGCATCCACGCTAAAAACAATATTATAAGGTTTTTGTTCAATTTAATTGCTATTAATTTATGACCACAACAGATAAAGAAATAATAGGCCTTACGGTGGATTTTGTGAAAGCAACCTTGCACAATGCCGAGGGTGGCCACGACTGGTGGCATATTGAGCGAGTGTGGAAAAATGCACTCACTATTGCCCGGTCAGAAAACGTAAACATGTTGATTGTTGAACTTGCCGCATTACTGCACGATATTGCCGACGCCAAGTTCCACAACGGCGATGAAGAAATTGGCCCGGCAAAAGCAACACAATTTTTGCAATCAATTAATGTGGAAGAAAACGTGATTGCTCATGTAGAAAAAATAATCCGCAATATTTCTTTTAAAGGTGGAAATTTTACAACCGCCTTTATTAGTCCGGAACTGGCAGTAGTGCAGGAT
>JBGSIG010000625.1:0-3849 GCA_041742655.1 Ferruginibacter sp.
GTGTGGATTATAGCTGGCCTTAATACACCTGTAATATTTCCCCTCGTGCTGAAATACAAAGCCATCTTTATCCCGGTAAGAGGATGGAAGTTTTTGAGGGGATGAATGGTGGTGAATGGTCAATGAGTGGTGAGTTGTGAATGGGCAATGGTGAATGGTGAATCGTCAATCGTCAAGAGTCAATGGGCTATGGTCAATGGTCTATGGACTATCTTCAAAGCGCCGATCACTTATATTTTTCTTCTTCGTACAGTTCATCTTTATCCAAATTTTCTTCGGGCTTGTTCTTTACGAAAAAAGATTTTATGCCAAGCCAAAAGTTTTTGAAAAACATCAAACCGCCTAACACCGCGGCAATAATCGCTTGCAAAATATAGCTGCCACTTCCTGGGTCGATGTATAAAATTGTAAATGCCATCATTGTGCTTTTAAATGACTGCTAAGGTAAAAACATTTGGCCATATAGAGGTTACATGGATTTGCCGTAAGGGCGTTAAGCCGTTTTTTATTTCTTTAATACCACAACGTGGTAAATGGTTTACCGGCGAGAGTAATATAACCAAATTATGGAAAGTTATCCCAGGATGATGGCCAAAACATCACAATTTAAAATAGTACATTCTAAAAGGAATTTTAGGAACGTAGCGGAAAATACATTGGTAAAGAAACTGAGGTTAATACTGTATAGGCTACAACCCAAATCCCCCATCCTTCTTCTGGCGGAGGCTTGCCAAAGAGGGATCCATTTTAATGGCTGCATCGCACAGGGCCTGGCCTTTTTCTTTCTGCCCGGTTTTTTGAAAACATAAGCCGGCCTGGTATAATGCCTTGCCGTCATTGGCATTCATCTCTAATAATTTTTGGCAGAAAAATAACGACTTATCGTAGATTTTTTGGTGATAGTAAGCGTCGGCAATATCCCTGTAAATATCCTTACTGCCGGTTTTTTTGGCGGCAATAGCTAACAGTAATTTTTCACCTTTGTCAAATTCGCCGGTGTACATATAAGCGTAGCCCAGGTTTTCATTATAATCGTTACTGGCCCGGTAGCCATTTTCTGCTGCGGTTATAAATAACTGCCTTGCATGAACGAAATCGTTGAGCGTATAATATAACAGCCCAAATTCGTACTGCCATGTACTTTTTGTTTTATCTAATGCAATCGCTTTTGCATACCAGGGTACTGCCTTTTCATATTCTTCCATATCAAGATAGGCCCTGCCTAGTGTATAAACGGCTTCTGAGTCAGTACTGTCTTTTGCAATTACACTCAATAGCAAGCTAACTGCAGTTGCATAATCTTCCTGCTGGTAACTGCACAGTGCAATAATTCTTTCCGACTCTGGACAACCAATACATTTGTATGCAAACTCGATGGCTTTACTATACTGATGATAATCGTAGTAGAGTGTTGTTAATTCTTTAATGGCGGTAAGGTTGGTTGTATCTAAATCGTACAGTTTATTAAAATATATCCTGGCAGGATCGGTTCTGTGCATCGCCAGGTTCACGTAAGCTGCTTCCAGGTAAGCTGGGGTATATTTAGGATTAAAATCAATAGCCTTATCCAAATAGTTTGCAGCTACCAGGTAGCGTTTAGCATCTTTTTCAACAATGGCTTTTTGATAATAAATTTTTGCGCTGTCTGCATTCTGTGAAAATGCCGCATTGGTTAACACAGCAAGAGCTGAGAATAAAAAAATGCTTTTCATGGTAAATGTTTGTCTAACGTATGGCTAATTAGCGGAATACTATACCTGCTAACGCCGGAAGATGAACATTTATTTCATATAAGTCGCCTTCTTTTTCTACGGGTTGCACTTTTACAGTTGGATTGTACACTTCCCCGGTACCCCAATAGTCGGGGTTGTCGCTGTTAAATATTTCTTTCCATGCAGGCTTTCCAGCAACTTTTATTTTCCAATCACGCCGCACAACGGGCGTCATATTTAATACAACCAAAACATCGTCTTCTTTATTTTTTCCTTTTCTTTTAAACACAATGATTCCTTCCTGCCGGTGGTTTAGGTCTATCCACTCAAAGCCGGAGTTTTTAAATTGTAATTCGTGCAAAGCAGGCTGCTGGCTATACAATTGGTTCAGCGACTTAACGCATGACTGTAATTTTTTGTGGCAATCATATTGCAGCAGGCCCCAGTCTAATTCGCTTTTGTAGTTCCATTCGGTGGTTTGTCCAAACTCATCGCCCATAAATAACAATTTGGCTCCGGGGTGAGTAAACATATAAGTATACATCAGGCGCAGGTTGGCAAACTTTTGCCACTCATCGCCCGGCATTTTATGTATCATCGGGCTTTTTCCATGCACAATTTCATCGTGACTGAGTGGCAGCATAAATTGCTCGTCATAAAAATACATCATGCTAAACGTAAACTTATCCTGGTGAAACTGCCTGAAATAAGGATCCATCTTAAAATAATCCAATGTATCATGCATCCAGCCCATCATCCATTTCATTCCAAACCCAAGTCCATCCTCAAACGTAGGCCGGCTCACTTTTGGCCAGTCTGTAGCTTCTTCCGCAATCATCTGCACATCGGGAAAATCGCGATAGATGGTTTCATTCAATTCCTTGACAAAAGCGATGGCCTCGATGTTTCCGTTGCCACCAAACTCATTCGGTTCCCACTCTCCTTCCTTTCGGGAATAATCAAGTTGTAAAATAGAGCTTACCGCATCTACCCTAATGCCATCAATGTGAAACTTGTCGAACCAAAACCTTGCACTGCTTATTAAAAAAGATTTTACTTCACCACGTTTGTAGTTAAAAATATAGCTGTTCCAGTCTGGATGAAAACCTTTGCGCATATCCGCATATTCGTAGGTATGTGTGCCGTCAAACATGAATAAACCATGAGCATCGTATGGGAAATGAGAAGGCACCCAGTCTAAAATAACACCCACACCTGCCTCGTGAAAAGCATTCACCATGGCCATAAAATCTTCTGGCTCACCAAAACGTGAGGTTGGCGCAAAAAAGCCCGTGCCCTGGTAACCCCAGCTACCATCAAAAGGATGTTCCATTACCGGCATAAATTCTACATGGGTAAAGCCCATATCACTAACGTAGGGCACTAAACGCTTGGTTATTTGCTGGTAACTGTTATACGCTTCTTCATTGTGTTTATCGGGCCGCATCCAACTGGCCAAATGCACCTCGTACACACTCCAAGCCGCATCCAAGCCATTGTTCTTTTTCCTGTTATCCATCCAGCTTTTATCCGTCCATTCATATTGCATGTTCCAGGTTACAGATGCTGTTTCGGGGCGCATTTCCCAGTAGTTGGCGTAAGGATCACCTTTATCAATAGAAAGTCCCCTGTATCCCCTGATATGATATTTATAGGCTTCGCCTTTTTTAAAATTCGGAATAAACCCTTCCCATATACCAGAACTGTCCTGCCGCACAAACAGGCGATGCTGCCCCTTTTGCCAGTTATTAAAATGCCCCACCACAGAAACTTCTGTTGCATTGGGCGCCCAAACTGCAAAATAATAGCCAATAGTATTCAACACTTCTAATTCGTGACTGCCGAACAATTGGTAACCATTATATAAATTACCATTTTGATAATTGCGTATATCCGTGTCCGTGAATAAAGAGTAATTCCAAACTAGTTTGGTACTATCCACAAAATGTTCTTCCTCGTATTTTTTTGGAGTTGGCAACGGCGTATCCTGATTCATATTATTTTTTTTTATTTACCGCTGATGATATAATAACACCACTGGTAGAATTAATTTGAGCTATGCAAAAAAAAACTTTAAGATTTGCTTAACGTAAATTTAAGCATACTCTTTAAGTATTGTGGATATATTTAAATTCTT
>JBGSIG010000626.1:0-2578 GCA_041742655.1 Ferruginibacter sp.
ATCAAAACCCACCATTAGCTGGTGCCGGAAGTTGATTTTGTCTCTTTTTTGGGATGTTTGGAAAAGGTATCAAAGGTATAAATCATGGCGAATATACAACTATATGCGACAATATTAAACCAGGTATGATGATTTAATCCCAGTGGCATGGCCCAGTGTTTATTGATGGCAACCAGTAAAAGGGAAATCCGCAGCACATTAATGACCCAAATTAATAAAAGGCCCCCTACTATCCATTTCACTTTTTTTAAAACACTGCCCTCATTGGCAATAATAAAAGCAGCCCAGAAACTCATCACCCCATAGCCAAGGCAATCAAAGCCTATATGCACTCCCCTGCCGTGTAGCATTTGTAAATTGTAAATATTCCGCACCCATGTTTCAAACCCGCAGAATGAGAGCAGAATTTTTGCTCCATACAACAGCGACGACCTTAACCATGCCACGTAATTAAAATAATGATCAAGAAAGGGCGAATAATAACCGCCCGGCGAAGTGAGGCCTATTACCCCAATGGTGCCGTAAAATAATATGCAAAAAATACCGATAAACCTTAGCAGGTAAATGGTAAAGGGATATTTTTTTATGGAAGAAAATTGCATTAAATTTTATGAATAACTATTAACTCAGTAGCAAATTACCTTGCAAAAGACCTTGCTTCGGTGCTGGTTACAGGCTTTATCAATAATGCCTTGTAGACTGTTGGAAAAACAAATTGTATTAAAAAAAAGTAAGTTACAATACTTGCAAATAAACGTCCTGTCAATATGGTCGCATCCATTTCGAAAGCATAAAATTCCATAAAAAAAGAACCCACGACTGCATAATTTATTAAAAGATTGGGGGAAGCTTTTGTTATAAAATACTGGTATAGTTTCCCATATAGCAAGCCAAGTATCAATAATGGGAACATCATACCAATAGGGCCAAAATCAATATAGCACTCTGCAAAATAACCAAGGCTAAAAGATACCCCCTGGCTGGCCCTGGCATAGGGGATCCCGGTATACTTTGAAGCTTTCACAGAATTGTCAACTGTTGGCTTATCCGGGTTTAAAAAGCGGGGCGTTGTAGTATATTGCAACACTTGAAGCCAGTTGGCTCCATTTTGATATGGAATTACCGCTGGCACTCTTTCTAATGCTTTGGCAAAATGATAAGTATACTGAAGGCGATCGAGAAATCCCTTGGTTGAATTTTCAAGATTCTCCCTGTCCACATCGTTAGACAGGTCATATAATTTATTTAATGCGTCGTCTCTTGACACACCAACTGTTTGTTTCCCCGTACCGCGATTTAAAAAATTACGGTAATCAGATTTCACGGTTGACCAAACCAATGCAAACAAAAGCAATGCACCACCTATTAACAAAGCGGATAAAACATGTTTAAAATTTATTGATGAAACAAATGATAGTAGCAAAATCAGCAGGTAATATATCACTATTTTAAAATCGGAAAAATAACTAAAAAAGCCAAGGCTAAATTCCAACGCAACAAAAAGATAAAACAGCTTTATTTTCTCTTTTTTAATAATACATAAAAAGCCAAATAGTAAAAAGAAAAGCCATTTAATTTTCACCAGGCTAAAGATAATCTGGGTAAAGCCCGAAAATAGAAAAGCAACTGCACCCAAAGAAGATGTGATAAAAAAAGCGGCAACGTAGAAATACATAGCTTTGTCAGTAGACAAAGTACTGGCGAAATTTCTAAAATCTTTTGCCGTTATTCTTGGCAATTTATGCTGAAAATACAAAACCGGTGACAGCAGCACCACAAGACCCACAAGGGAAAGTACGATGGCCCTACCGCTTTCCGAAGATCTAAAATTGATATTCTCTCCAAGGTAATTGCAATAAAAAACAGTTGCAATTATCTGTAAAAAATGCTGCAAAAGAAGTAAAGCAAACATTCCTGACCGAAATGGCTGTTGAACATAAAAAAATAATACTACAAACGTCGCAGTACAGGCAAATAAATAAAACCCGTTTGCAAACATCAATGTTGACAGTACCAGTCCAAATAAAAAAAATTTAGATATTTCGTCTAATTGTATCCTATTTTTTTGTGTCATTAAATGGCAGAAAAATGATCTTTAATTAAATACAATTGATAAGTTTTAAAAAATATTCTGTGAATAATACATAGTAAACAGAGTTCATGATTAACTGTCAGTCCTTGTTGATGTATGCAATGCCTTTGTTAAACAGCTTGTTTTTTATATATGAGTTTGTCAGGAGAAAAATATTGTCAAATTGGTGCAATCGTCTACCAAATTCTAATCCAACTGAAACTTTCCCTTTTAAAAAAGCCTTGATCATTAAAGTATAATAAAAGAGCAATTTGTATTTGCGTAATAATAACCTTCCCTCTTTTTTCTGCTCCTCAGTTACATAACCCAACAATATATTATAGGCCTGGATATCTTCTTTTAAATGATAAATAAAATATTTTTCCTGCCCACTCAATTGTTCTTTGTGATTGCGTAACTGCAGCAGTGGCTCCCTTATAAAACCCACCGGGTGATTTTTTGCCAACCTTACCCACATCTCGAAATCACCGCTTATTTTCATTTGCT
>JBGSIG010000627.1:0-12354 GCA_041742655.1 Ferruginibacter sp.
TATTTCTTACAGCAAGTTTTGCTGTATATAAAGGAAGCCCGCTGTTTATTTCTTCAAATCTTTCAAGGTTGGTTTTTGCTGCAGGCAGAAAGGTTTTATTTTCTTCATTATCAATAATAGCATCATCAAAGTTGCCCGACAAATATGCTTCATAACCAAACATCCAGTCATTTTTGTAATATTTTCCATACAAACCAAAACCTGCATTACTCCATGTATCCGGCAGCATTTGTGTTGCTGAAATTGGCCGGTTGGTAAATTCCCATTTCGGGCCGTCGTGATTTTGATTGAATGAACCTATTGGGTTTAAAATAATTCCGCCACGTAAATTCAACATAGGGCTTACTTCAACATCCAGTGCCGCAAACTCTATGGCTATTTCCTTTCCTCCTCCTTCAAATTCAATTTCACTTAAAAATTTTAACCGCTTGCCAATAGTGGATGATACAAACAATGTCATCCTTCTAAATTGAAATTGTTGCCCTTTTGAAATGCCGTCTGTACTTATATGCTGCCAGTTTGCTTCTACATACCCACCTACCGAAACAGGCAATTTGCCTATACCTGTAAATGGCCGGTTATATACGGCGTCCATATTCATTGTTTGTGGCAGGGTGTCTTTCGGAATCGTTTTCAATAAGGCTGGGTCAATTTGCGCTGTTACACAAATAGAAAAAAATAAAACTATGGCTGTTATAAAAAATTTTATCATACTGCTTTCAATGAAATTTTGAGTTGATTATTTTCAACAGATACCGGAAAGGTTCTTAGTTTAGTATCCGCAGGGCCATTTTGCACGCTGCCTTTACTATTAAACTCGCTGCCATGTGCCGGACATTGTAACTTATCACCAAATACCTGCAGCTCTGCTCCCTGGTGGGTACATTGCATCCACAATGCGGTATACTCATTTTCATTAACCCGGTACACGCAAATGGGGTATTTCAATATTTCGTTCTGTATCGTTATATATTTCTTGTAATGTTTTTCATCGCCTGCTTTGGTGATAAAATCGCTAAGGGGTACAATTAAATTATCCCCGGAAATTTTGCCATTAAGTGCACCTGTTGTTGTGCAACCCTGTAATAAAACAGCCATTGCCCCGCCACCCAGGCAGGCAAAGCCACAGTTTTTTATGAAATCTTTTCTATCCATTATTTTACAATGATTTTAAAAATTTAAGCAGGGCGTCCCTGTCGGCCATTGTTAACTGGCGGAAATTATTTTTACTGGCAGCAGCTTCTCCGCCATGCAATAGTATAGCGGCTTCAATACTGTTAGCCCGTCCATCATGCAGTAAAAAATACTGGCCGCCTTGTGAGTTGGGAGACAAGCCTAATCCCCATAATGGTGGTGTACGCCACTCAAATGTTTTGGCACTGCCTTCCGTATAACCATCATTTAAATCCGGCCCCATATCATGTAATAACAAATCGGTGTAAGGATGAAATGTTTTATTTGAAAGTGCATCAACAGGAGAAAAACCAGTAGTCAAAGTTTGCTTATGGCAACCATCGCAACCTACCTGCATAAAAATATTTTTTCCAAGCATCACGGTTGCATCATTTGGATTTCTTTGTATGGGCGCCTTTAATGTTTGCAGGTAGAACACTACGTTTCTTATCGTTACATCTGATACTTCAGGATCAATATCCAAACCTGAATACACATCATTAAATGCAAAGGTTGACGTGATGCCAATATCCTGGTTGTAGGCATTTACTGTTTGGTGCAGTAAATTAAAGGCAGCTGCCTTTTTTCCAAAACGGTGGATGTATTTACCATTTTGTGAGGCAGCATTTGGAGGCGGGTAAATAAACGAAGGCAATACCATCCAGTTAGGTACACCAGAAATGCCATCGCCATTCACATCAAGTGGATCGGCCATTTCGAGAATAGCCTCATCAGACACCAGTTCTAAAAATCCCAGTCCTGTATTGGCTGGAGGTGTAAATTTTGAAAACGTTGCACCTGTCGGAATTTGCTCAGGGGTGTAACCCGGCAAAGCCCTGTCTTGTAATTGTGGTCCTCCCAAATGCAGAAACTTGTTTCCGGTGCTATCTATTTGTCCAAACCTGGTAAGGGTAGTAAATGGGTGCCCTTTACCATCGCCTGCATGGCAACTGCCACAGCTGGTGGCAACAAATATAGACCCAAGTCCTGTTTGGCTAGTAAATATTTCATCGTTAAAAGCCACATCTCCCGCAAGGAATTGCCTGTTCTGTTCAAAACTAAGCCCTGCTACCGGTCCATCCAGCAATTCATCATCAGCGGGGGCCTTTGGTTCAAATTTTGCGCAGGCTGGTATCATGGCCACCAATGCAACAAAACCTATGACGAATATGTAAAATTTTTTCATTTACCTAAATTATATATTACGCCAACAAAAGTAGTGACTTAGATTCATCTAACAAATATTTTATTTCTATTTCAAAGGAATTACTATGGCTCTAACAATAATGATTAGCTTTGTGCGATGCACTCTTATACAGAAGAAAATTATTTGAAAGCACTATTTAACCTCGCCAACGAAAAAGGCGAAGTGAGTGCCAATGAATTAAGCAAAAGGCTGGTCATTAAAATGCCTACTGTAAACAGCATGATGAAAAAGCTGGCAGAAAAAAAACTTGTTCACTATGAAAGTTATAAACCGCTGCGGCTTACAGAGAAAGGTAAAAAAGAAGCCGGGCTCATCATCCGCAAACACCGACTTACAGAAATGTTTTTAGTACAAAATATGGGGTTTGGCTGGGAAGCAGTACATGAAATTGCAGAACAGATAGAGCACCTGCACGCTCCTGATTTTTTTGAAAAAATGGATGCATTATTAGGCTATCCCAAAATAGACCCTCATGGTTCGCCCATACCTGATAAAACCGGCAAAATTGAATGGATACACTATGAAAAACTGAGCAGTTGCAAAGCAGGTGATACCGTAAAGCTGGCAGCGGTAATACATACAACAGATGATTTTTTAAAATTCCTTAACGTGCGTGAATTGCAATTAGGATTAAAAATAAAAATTAAGGCCATTGAAAAATTTGATGGCAGCATGGTGGTGAGCTACAATAAAAGAACTGCAGAAATGCTCAGCCATACCGTTTGCGAAAGATTACTTGTAGAGAAGTTGTGATGGCATTGTGTTTACAGATTTAGACAAGTGTTCCCTTTTTTAAAGTTTCTCTTCATGTTTTTTTACACACTACTTGCACTTTCAACATATAATTTTTACATTTAATCTGCCAATGAGCCACAGTTAGTATCATTTTTTTAAACTCTGTAAATTTTACAACTCATGGCAGACATTAAAAGACAAGCACTCAGCAAAACTTCGTTAGAAAAATTAAGCGCAGACATAGTACAAAGTGCTGCACTACGCACCAAGTTTATGGCAGATCCCGAAGGATTTATTAAAAGCAATTATGGCACGGCTGTATCAGCCGCCGAACGTGATTATGTAAATAACTTGAAGCAGATGGTTGCTGATGGGTTTTGCTGTAAGGGTTGCGGCTGTGCACCAGGCGATCTGGGTGGTACTGTAATTAATCCCGGTATAAAAACCAGGTAAATAACATGCTAAGTATTACTGGTATGAGGCTGCCGGATAACGGCAGCCATCTTTCGCTTATCCAAAATATTGTATAATGGTAGTGCAGTACAATGGCAAGTCCGCAAACTTCGATCCCAAAACATTGGCCTTCGGAATAGCCAATGACTACAATAGTTTAGCCCATACTATTGACTTTACCAACATTGCAGCGGTAAAGCAATTCTATCCCTCAAAGCAACTGGAAAGACTGGTATTGAATATTGCCAACCTGTGTAATCTAAATTGCTCGTATTGCTATGCACAGGGTGGCGATTATGGCGGCCCACTCGAAAAAATGGCCAGCGATACCGGCATCAAAGCGCTTGATAAATTCTTTCATCAATACGACGAAATTGCCACTATTCAATTTTTTGGTGGCGAACCATTTTTGAATTGGAAAGAAATGCGCAGGCTGTGCAATTATGCTTTCGATATTGCTGATAGCCTCGGCAAAAAACGGCCTGTATTAATGGTATCTACTAATGGAACCATTTTAAACGATGATATAATTGCACTCATCAACGATTTTGATTTAAAAGTAACTGTAAGCATCGATGGCCCGCCTGAAATTACCAACTTATTACGCCCCACCCGAAATGGAAAAGTTACTTCTGAACTGCTGGAGAAAAACCTCCGCAGAATGATAAATGAGACCGGTCAACCGTCGCAAATGGAAGGCACTTTTACAGATACGCATGTGTCAATGGGGTATACAGTAAAAGATGTTATAGATTATATTTCAACCGAGTTTTGTGTACCTCTGTTACATATGCCCTGCAATGTATTACCCGGCGATAAAGTGGGTATAAAAGAAAACGGCCACCAGTTTATTATCGATGCCTATGCCAATGCTGTTACAGATGCTATCAACACGCTGCTAAATAAACCATTTGGGCAAAGAACCATACTCAACGGAGCGCTGGAGCTGATTGAGGAACTGGTAAAACCTGGCGTTGACGAAAGGGCTGTGATATGCCCCGCAGGTTCGGGCACCATGGCCGTTGATTCAAATGGAGATATTTATCCCTGTTTTATGTTCTATAGACGAAAAGAATTTTTATTAGGTACCGTTAAAGATGAAGCCATTGTACAAAATGAAACGAATGATCATTTTGTTACTAAACTTCGCAGAAATAATTCAAGTCAAAAATTTTATCAATCATGGGCACGCCGGTTTTTTATGGGCTGTGCCGGTGGTAATTATTTTAAGAACGAGGACCACGGAACCGTGAACGATTTTGAGGTAGAGCTGGTAGAAGCCATGGTATCTGCAGCCATTGTAGAGTTGTCTATGCTAAAACAACACGACCCAGAAAAATTGGAATCGCTTCCCGCAGTTATTCAGCTTTTTAAATTTTATGTAAATACACCCCCGCTTGGTTAAAAAAAGATGAACAGCAATGCTTACTTCGCCGGCAAATTTGGCAACTGCCCCTACTGCTATGGTACGTCTATTTTTTTTACAGTATTTTTTTTAGGCTTGCTTTTTCTTGCATATTTATCAGATGCCCCACCTTATATACAATTGGGTTTGCTTGGTATATGTATCGTGTTTTTTAGCTGGACCTTACTCCACATCATTTTCTTCCTGGCAAGAATGCACGCAACGGTAAAACCTCTTTTGCTAGCACCGGTAAAAGAAATACGCCACCTGCTAAAACTGGCGTACATCTTCTCTATTAGTTCTGTGCTGCTTGTATTAAAAGCTCCAGGAAAAAGTTCCCGGTAAAAAAAAATACTCCATTAGTATATAAAAAACTATTTGCTGGCGTATGCATTTATACAAGCTGATTTCTGGCGTAAGCTCCCGCCGTTGATCATTCTTCGGCAAGCTCAGCAGATACAAGAGCTACTCAATGAATTGGAGGCTTTGCCTTGGTTGAAAAGTGAAACCAACAAGAAAGAAAACATTGAAATTGATTGCTGATAATAATTGAATAGCGACATATTTTAAACAACAAATGTTGCCTTTTATCGAAAGGCAACTTTTGAAACAATGAA
Organism: Ferruginibacter sp.; assembly: GCA_041742655.1. Lineage (GTDB taxonomy): Bacteria > Bacteroidota > Bacteroidia > Chitinophagales > Chitinophagaceae > Ferruginibacter. Next base: position 5,591 of record JBGSIG010000627.1, read on the forward strand.
ACTGTTAAATAAGAAATTTGAACTAACCTTGGTGACTTTTGTTTTGCTTCCTCTTTTTTGGGGATGAGAAGGTGCAGTAAACCATTCTCATACTTCGCCTGAAACTTGTCAATATCCACTACATCTTTCTGCAAATTGAAAGTTCTTTGGAAAGATTGATAACTGAATTCCTTGCATGTATAACGCTCATCTTCCTTCTCTTCGTTTTGATAGCTTCTTTCGGAACTGATGATCAGGTTGTTTCCATCCAGTTCAACCTTGAAATCTTTTTAGTCATCCCCGGTGCAGCCATATGCACTTCATAATTCTTAGCGGTTTCTTTAATGTTAACCGCAGGAACTGTAGTGTTAGTGTAGGAGAAATTTGAGTTTCCCCAAATAAACAAATCACGATTAAAGAAATCATCAAAAAGCACAGGCAATGGATTTAACAAGTTTTCATTTTCTATTTACGAGTGTCATAAATACCTCCTTTTTTAATGGTGAAAAATTATTTCAAAAAGGAAAAATCAACTCTTATGCCATCGCAATTTCATGGCTTTAAAAATGAAAATTTGTCGGAGGATTTTGTAAAAAATGAGAGGTCAAAAGTCAAAATTCCTTCCTGTTTTTCAACAAGTTCTTTTATTTGAATGGCAAAAAAGATGAAGGTTACCTTTCAGTTGTTTTAATAAAATCAATTTTAATTGGCCTAAGTATGCTGGCGAAAAGCTATACAAAAAAGCTCCTGAAAGTCCTGAAATAAATCCAAAAAATGCAAATATGACTGGCATACCGATCAAGGCTCCAAAAGCAAGCACTTTTCAATAGCTCAATCCAGGTGTGGACATAGAGGCTGATGAAGCCAATCCGGCACTGACAAGAATGTCTATAACAAGTCCCCCAAATGAATAAAATATCCCACAAATGAAACCAGCAAGACCAGTTAAGAGGGATAAAAATTTACTAAATGGCAGTTCTTTAATTTTCATTGATTTTTTCATTTCCTCAGTCATTGAAAATGTGTGCCTTACTGTGCAATAGGCGCAGGTCTCTGACCTGTTGCCTCTCGTTACTAATCCTCAAATTGAGCACTCATTCTAAATAGTTAAACCCAGCAGGCCTTTGTCTTTTGTAAGATAATCTACTGCACTACTCTATTTCCAATGCCAGTGCTCATTTACAGAACCTGCTTATACAGGATTCAAATGATCACCCGTTATTCCATACAACCTTAAAACAACTCCGTCTGCAAATTATCCCCTGCCTTTTTCTCCCATTCCATTTCTACGCTTTTGGAATATTCTGTAAGTTTGGCTCCTATTGCCTTCCAGCCCATTACTTCCACTACTTTATTTACCTTAAATTTCGCATTACGCACCATTTGGCCACGGCCGCTTTTTACCAGCAGCAATGGTTCCTGCTCGGTAGTAACCATTTCAAGGCGGTTGTCTTTTCCTTCTTTTATAAAAAAGAATTTTGTTTTTAGCGTGGTGGTTTCTATTTTAAAACGCTTGATATTAAACTGCAGTTTTTCATTGTCGAGGTAAACGGCTGTGATAACTTTATCGGTACTGAATTTTTCAATCAACAGTATTTTTTCCTGGTCAAAACGTTGCGTTAATTCCTGGTCGGTTATTTCGTAATTGCCATCATCGTATATCACCAATATCCGGTCTTCCGCATCAAACTTACCAAGATACTCCCCTTTCTCTTCGGTATTCAGGCGGCCAAATTTATTATCAAACCATAATTTTTTTGCATCCAGCGTAGACTTGCCTGCCTCTTTAAACTTCACCGATTTTACGGGGTATTTGGTTACCTGGTTGCCGATACTGCCCCGGCCTTTTATCTCCAGTTCTTCAAAATAAAATTCCAGTTCTTTTATGCGGGCACTGCAATTGGGGCTAAGGATTATTTTTACCATTTCAGCTTCGCCATTGGCATTGGCCGAAAAATAATGCACCCTGCTTTTTTCTGATCCCTTTGTCAGGTCATACTCCTTGTCTCTTGTAATGCCGGTCACATTAAAACGCTTGGCATAAGTAACACCGGTTTTTCCATCCGCATACATCAGGTTGTATGTGGTGCGTTCATCACTTTTTTGAAACACCGCTACGTGAATAATATCCTTACCAATAAATGTTTTATCAGAAACCCTTACCACCTTCATGATGCCGCTTTTTGTAAAGGCAATAATATCATCCAGATCACTTACCTCCGCAACCAGTTCATCTTTCTTTAAACCAGTACCTATAAAACCATCTGCATAATTTACGTACAACTTGATGTTGGCAATGGCTACACTCTTGGCCTGTATGGTATCAAATAATTTTATTTCGGTTTTGCGTTCTCTGCCCTTGCCGAATTTTTTAAGCAGATTTTCGTAATAGGCAACGGCATATTCTGTCAAATGTTCCAGGTCGTATTTTACTTGTTTGATATCAGCTTCCAGGCCCTTGATCTGCTCATTCAGTTCATCAATATCCAGTTTGTAAATACGGCGTACAGGCTTCTCTGTTAGCTTTACAATATCTTCTCTTGTTATATCGCGGCGCAATTGTTTTTTGTAAGGCGTAAAAGCGGTATCAATGGCCTGTAATACTTTTTCCCAGGTTTCATGTTTCTTTTCTAACTCCTTATAAATTTTTTCTTCAAAGAATATTTTTTCTAAAGAGGTATAGTGCCATTTTTCCTGAAGTTCACCCAGCTTAATTTCCAGTTCTCTTTGAAGTAAGGCCTTCGTATTATCAGCAGAAACTTTTAACAATTCGGGCACACCCAAAAACTCAGGCCGGTCTTTCACAATTACACATGCGTTTGGCGAAATACTTACTTCGCAATCGGTAAAAGCATACAAGGCATCAATGGTGATATCCGGCGAAATGCCCGGTGCCAGCTCAATAAGAATTTCTACTTCAGCAGCTGTGTGATCATTTACTTTTTTGATCTTTATTTTTCCCTGGTCGGTTGCTTTTACAATACTCTCCATCAATTGCGTGGTGGTAATACCATAAGGCACACTTTTGATGGCGAGTGTTTTCTTATCTACTTCTTCAATAATGGCCCTCACCCGTATTTTGCCACCACGTTTACCTTCATTGTAATTGCTGGCATCCATGGTGCCGCCGGTTAAAAAATCAGGCACCAATTCAAACTTTTTACCTTTTAAATACTTGATGGAGGCATCAATGAGTTCGCAGAAATTATGTGGTAAAATTTTTGTTGCCAATCCAACCGCAATACCTTCTGCGCCCTGTGCCAGCAGCAACGGAAATTTCATCGGCAATGTTACCGGCTCATTTTTTCTGCCATCGTAACTTAATGCCCATTCAGTTGTTTTGGCGTTAAAAGCTACTTCTAATGCAAACTTGCTCAACCTTGCTTCAATATATCTTGGTGCAGCAGCATCATCACCTGTGCGCACATCACCCCAGTTTCCCTGTGTTTCTATCAACAGGTCTTTTTGCCCCATGTTTACCAACGCATCGCCAATACTCATATCGCCATGCGGATGGTATTGCATAGACTGGCCAATGATGTTAGCCACCTTATTAAAACGGCCGTCATCCATTTCCTTCATTGCATGCAGTATGCGCCGTTGTACCGGCTTTAATCCATCTTCTATTGCCGGCACTGCCCTTTCTAATATTACATAGCTGGCATAATTTAAAAACCATGTTTTGTATTGCCCGCCAATGCCACTGTCCGTGTGTTTGTACTCTTCTTTATTTTTGCTTGTTGCCATTGTTTGTTAGCGCTGTTAAAATATGGATGTTTATATTATATATAAAATTCGAACAAATATCTATCCTCATACTCCACTCCGAATTTTTCTAAAAAGCTTGTGTACTCTTCTTGAAATGTTTTCTTTTTATGATGCTCTTTTTGATTGAGTATGTATTTTACAACATTATCCAACGCCGATTTGGAATAAGAAAAAGCTCCATACCCTTCCTGCCAATAAAAATGTTGTTTAGTAAGATGGTTGTCATTTATTAAATCATTAGAGCTTGTTTTTATTTCTTTTACCAAATCTGCAATGGACTAATTTGGATTTAACCCTATCAAAAAATGCAAATGATCGGGCATACAATAAATAGCCAGGGGTTTATGTTTTCGTTTTGTTGCGGTACCACATATAAATTTTTCCACTCTTTCCCTTATTGATTCTTCTATTAAATTTTGGCGGCCTTTAACTGCAAAAACCAATTGCGTTAGTAATTGTGTGTATGTATTAGGCATAATGCAATGTTTACATGGTTACAAGTTTGCGTTTTTCACAAAGGGGTGGCTCCGATGGAGCCTGGTTAGAGTTTTTCATTGTTACAAAGGGTTGTCTCCTATGGAGACCGCCATTGAAGATTGCCTGTATCCCTGCCCCATAGGGGCAATCCCTTTGTAACAAACATACCCTTTAGCATTTGCTCCATAGGAGCATCCCCTTTGTTTGCTACACCTCATACAACTCCAGCGGCTGCCCGTTGGGATCGTAAAAAAAGCAAAATTTTTTGCCCGTTAATTCATCTGTTCTTATACCCTGTACATCTGCTCCTTTGGCAACCAGTTCTGCTACCTGCTCTTCTATGTCTTCTACAGCAAAAGCAAGGTGCCGCAGGCCTTTCTGCTCGGGGAATGATGCCCGTTCTTTAGAATCAGGGAAAGAAAATAATTCAATTTGATATTGCCCGTTGATGGCGAGGTCAAGCTTATAGGATTCTCTTTCTTTCCTATACGTTTCTGACAAAATTTCAAAGCCCAGTACATCTGTATAAAATAATTTGCTTTGCTCGTAATCTCCTGATAAAATGGCTACATGGTGGATGGATTTTATTTTCATTTTAAGCTTTTGTTTTTATTTCAAATTCTTTCATATTACCCTGTTTTCCCTGCACATCAAACATTTCCTGCGCAATCATTATTTTCAGGCGCCATAATAAATACGCATCACCAGTGGTGTCCTTTGCTTTGTGTAAAAACTGGTGAATAATTTTTGAGGCTTTCTGCCAGTCGCCGATAATAAACTTTTTTAAATCCGCATCATAAAAATCATAGTCTGCCTGCACCAGTTTTTTACCCCCCTCCAATAATCGGACGCCTTTATTTTCATCGCAAAGCTTTGTCCATTCATCCGGGTCAACTTCAAACTCACTCAAGGTAATTTCCCTTGCAAGTTTTTTGGCCTTTAAAAATTCTTTCGGCTGAATTTCGTACAACCAGTTTGGGTAAAAAATATTCCCTTTGTCGTTGATAAAGGGAAGGTTGTTAAGGTATAAAATAAATACCCTGCCCTGGAACTCCTGCATATATTTCAACAACCAGTAATAACCACTCACATCGTGTTTGTTTTGCGCTGCCCAAATCCAGATCATCTCTTCTTCATTCCTTCGCATGGTGCCAACAAGTTCGGCGACAGTTTTATAGTCATCTACTTCATCGCTATCTGCCTTGCCTTCATAATCGCCACCGGCTAACACCTCCCGCCACCATAGTTTGCGGGCTTCAATGCCATCGCCGAGATAAATATTATTTAATGGGCCCACGGCATAGTCATCTTTTATCTGCAGCACTTCGCCTTGCAACTTTTCATCCAATGCAGTGGCGGCTTTAAGTACTTTTACATCTGCTTCATTAAAAACTATGTGTATCATTTTTTAATTAAAAAATTAAGAATTAGGAATTAAGCGTGTTTTCACCTGGTCAGGATATTTTTGTTTTATACTTTTTTGATAAAATTATTGCAACTTCAGCCATATGGGAAATAGTATTCTTAATTTAACCCCTCTTCCACTAAATCAACTTCAAGCTGTAAATTTTCAATTATAAAATCCTGCCTGCTCGGCGTATTTTTCCCCATATAATACTCTAATAATTGCTGAATGTGGGTTTCGGGTAACATCATTACAGGTTGCAGTTTAATGTCGGGCCCAATAAAGCGGGCAAACTCGTCCGGACTAATTTCTCCCAATCCTTTAAATCGTGTTATCTCTGGTTTACTGCCTAATGTTTTAATGGCTGCCTGCTTTTCAGTTTCATCATAACAGTAAATGGTTTCCTGTTTATTGCGCACACGAAACAAGGGTGTTTCTAAAATATATACATGCCCATTCTTCACCAGGTCTGGAAAAAATTGCAGGAAAAATGTCATCAGCAATAACCGGATATGTAAACCATCCACGTCGGCATCCGTAGCAAAAACAATATTATTGTAGCGCAAAGTTTCGTACCCTTCTTCGATGTTCAGGGCATGTTGTAATAAATTGAACTCTTCATTTTCATACACCACTTTTTTCGTTAGCCCGAAACAGTTTAATGGCTTACCCCGCAAGCTAAACACTGCCTGGGTATTTACATTTCTTGCTTTGGTAATACTACCGCTGGCACTATCGCCTTCGGTAATAAAAATGGTGCTCTCCTTTTGTTTCTCTAACACATTGTCTTTATCTTTTCCTGTGGCTTCATCATTGTAATGAAACTTACAATCCCTTAATTTTTTATTGTGCAGGTTAGCTTTTTTAGCACGCTCATTGGCCAGTTTGCGAATGCCGGATAATTCTTTTCGCTCCCGTTCATTTTGTTCTATGCGCTTTTTTATGGCTTCTGCAGTAGCCGCATTTCTGTGCAGGTAATTATTAAGTTCTCTACCTAAAAAATCGCCAATAAAATTACGCATGCTGGGGCCGCCTTCGTACACCGTTTGAGAACCGAGTTTTGTTTTTGTCTGGCTTTCAAAAACGGGCTCCTGCACCCTTACAGAAATGGCCACACAAATACTGCCGCGAATAT
>JBGSIG010000628.1:0-4357 GCA_041742655.1 Ferruginibacter sp.
TTGGATAGTAACGGGCGATGGGGATGGATTGAGTATTGGCGGTAACCATACTATTCATTTATTAAGAAGAAATTTTGATGTAAATATTTTGTTGTTCAATAACCAGATATATGGTTTAACAAAGGGACAATATTCTCCAACTTCAGAGGAAAATAAAGTTACCAAGTCAACGCCATTTGGCAGCATTGATCATCCCTTTAATCCATTGGCATTGGCCATGGGTGCCGATGCAAGTTTTATTGCCAGAACCATGGACAGAGATCCTAAACACCTGCAGGCAATGTTATTGCGCTCGCAGGCACACAAGGGTTCTTCCTTTTTAGAGATATATCAAAACTGTAATATTTTTAATGATGGCGCTTTTGAAATTTTTACAGAAAAAAGCAGCAAGCCTGAAGAAGTATTATTTTTAGAACAGGGTAAACCATTGGTGTTTGGTGTCACTCAAAATAAAGGAATTAAACTGGACGGCTTTAAACCTATGATTGTGGAAATTGGAAAAGATGCATCTCTTGAAGATTTGTGGATTCATGATGACCATGATTTTTACAAAGCGCAGATTTTGATCCGCATGTTTGATGATCCAAAGCTGGCGGGCCATTTACCCAGACCATTCGGTGTATTTTACGAAACTGAAAGGGAATGTTATGAAGAGGGTATGACTATGCAAATAGAAGAGGTAATTGCGAAAAGAGGTGCAGGCGATCTGGATAAATTACTAAAAGGTAATGAAACCTGGACGATACAATAAGTGCCCGCCTCCCTCTATCTCTCCGCCGCGGCTGAAGGAACTGTAGAAGTTGGCAGATTTTAGGAGCGAAATTATCTGGCCGAATACAAGAATGTAAGTTTCTTACCTTTTTCCTATGCAAAAAATCTTACTCTTTTTTATTATCTCTATTGCAGGGAACTCTTCCTTTTCACAAGATAAAGCCTTCGACAGCTTTTTTGAAAACTTATTTTATTTTAAAAATGAGGATAGTGTTATTAGCAAAAATGGGATAAGGTTAGAAACTATTTACGAGTATACCGTAAAAGACAACCTAATAACAGACTCTTTTCTTACCACCAGTATTCTCTATGATCACAAAGGCATTTTCATAAAATACACAACATATCTTAAAACCGAAATAAGTTCTGTTACCAGCAGGTACGTAGATACTGCTAATAGTTTGGAAAGAATTCAAAATATCTATCTACTTAAAGAGGCAAGGAGGAATAAATACCCGTTGAAATTAAAATTCAAGGATTCCGCCGGTAATTTTTTTAAGGAAATTTGGATTGATAAAACCTCTGATGACTCACTAATAGTTGAAAACCATTTCCTGCAAAACAATTTAATCTCCCATAGTTACATCACGTTAGGCAGGTTTGGAAAATTTCTGTCAACACAATATTATTATGAGAAAGATAAATTGTTAAGAACTGACTTTTTTGCTTCCACAGGAGCATTAACCTGGAGTACATTGCATACCTACAATAACGATTTTTCCCAGGAAAAGATTGGCTTGTTCAAAGACAAGAAATATTATTTTCAAACAATAAGGTATTACGGTGAAGATGAAAAATTACAAAAGATTCAAATGGCCTTGCCTGATAAAAACGGAAGCTGGACTAATAAAAAATGGAATAAAAAAAATCTGCAAACTACTATTATCTACAGGTATAATATAGACGGGACATTAGGCGAAAGAATTTCTGAGAAATCAGATGGTGAAATAACCATCGAAAAAAGATTCTACTCAAAATAGGCATACTGTAAAAACTTAAAATAAATGCCCAGCAAAAGTGGGCATTTATTTTATCTATTCGCAAAATCTCCAGGTCGGCAGGTCTTCTTCGCTTTAATCTTCTACATTTCCTTCCGCCGCGGCGGAGAGATAGAGGGCCTACCGCTTTATACTAACCCCTTCTCCACCAAATATTCAGCAATCTGCACTGCATTGGTAGCAGCACCTTTTCGTAAATTATCACTCACTATCCAGCAGTTTAAGGTGTTTGGTTGTGTTTCATCCCTTCTTATTCTTCCCACAAAAGTTTCATCTTTTTCATGGGCGGTCAACGGCATCGGGTACACGAAGTTGGCAATATCATCCTGTACTATTACACCAGGGGCTTTGCTTAAAATGTCTCTTACCTCGGAAAGGTCAAAATCATTTTCAAACTCAATATTCACACTTTCGCTGTGGCCACCCATTACCGGTATGCGTACAGTTGTGGCTGTTACTTTAATTTTTGCATCACCAATGATCTTTACAGTTTCGTTGGTCATTTTCATTTCTTCTTTGGTATAGCCATTTTCTAAAAACACATCTATTTGCGGAATGGCATTTAAATCAATCGGGTATTTGTAAGCCATTTCGCCTGTAATCCCGTTTCTTTCATTCATTAATTGTTCTACTGCTTTAACCCCTGTACCAGTAACACTTTGGTAAGTTGACACCACTACTCTTTTTATCTTATATTTATCGTGCAATGGCTTTAATACAACTACCATTTGTATGGTAGAACAGTTTGGATTGGCAATAATTTTATCAGAAGCTGTTAAAACATTTGCATTTACTTCAGGCACTACTAATTTTTTATCGGGATCCATTCTCCATGCACTTGAGTTATCAATAACGGTAATACCGGCTGCAGCAAATTGCGGGGCCAGTGTTAAAGAAGTACCGCCTCCGGCAGAAAAAATAGCTATTGCGGGTTTGGCAGCAATGGCTGTTTCAAAGCCAACAACTTTATATTTTTTCCCTTTAAATTCCACTTCCTTCCCAATTGATTTTTCAGAAGCAACGGGAATTAATTCAGTTACTGGAAAATTTCTTTCTGCCAATACCTGTAACATTTTAGTGCCTACCAAACCGGTGGCGCCAACAACAGCAACTTTCATTTTTTTTAGTTTTTATTTTTTGATTATTGTTTCTGGTTTTTTTAAACTGTATTTACTTTAATAGATAACAAAATAAAGCCTCCCGTTTTTGGCGGAAGGCTGTGCATATTGTAAAACAAACAAAATACCCGGTCACCTTCCGTTAAAGGAATGTTTCTTAGTTGTCTTTGTATGTTTAGTTATCATCATTGAAAAGCGAAAATAGATACAAAATGATAATCAGCCAAACATTCCCGAAAAATAATTAGTCAAAAGCTGGCTTGAGTAAAAAACGGCATTTTAAAAAGGTTGATAAAGTGAGTATCTTTAAAAAGCCTATCTTTTTTATGACTAAAAAAACACTATTATACCTGCCGGCAATATTGATGGGCCTTGTTGCAAATGCGCAAGTTTCAGAAAATTTTAGTGACGGGAATTTTACAGAAAGTCCCGTGTGGACAGGAACTTCAAGCGATTGGATCATTAACTCATCACTGCAGCTACAAAGCAACAATACAATTGCCAATAGTACATTCTACATCACCACCTCAAGTGAACTGGCCAAAAATGCTCAATGGGAATTTTATATTAATTTAAAATTTGCTACTTCCAGCGCAAACTATGTTGATGTTTATTTAACGGCTTCCTCAAATGACCTTTCAGCCGTTGGCAATTCGGGCTATTTTGTGCGCATTGGTAATACAATGGATGAAATTAGTTTGTATCGAAAAGATGCCGGTGTTGCGAATAGTATTAAGATAATTGATGGTACAGATGGTATTGTAAACAGTGCTTCCAATAATAAAATAAAAATTAAGGTAACACGCAATGCAGCCAGTCAATGGATACTGTTTCGTGACATGAACGGTACAGGCGACAATTATATCAATGAAGGAACTGTTACTGATACTGCTTTTACAACTTCTTCTTTTGTTGGCTTTCTTATAAAACAAAGTACCATTGCAGGTTTTGCCCAAATGCATTTTTTTGATGACATCGAAATAAAGCCCTACCTGCCCGATATCATTCCGCCCACAATTCAATCTGCAACATCAATATCAGCAAACGAATTAGATGTATCGTTCAATGAACCTGTAACGCCCATCAGTAGTCAGGCAGTAATTAACTATACAATAGATAACTCTATTGGCTTTCCTGTTAGTGCATTTTTGGATGCATCCAATGCCGCATTGATTCACTTAAAATTTAGCAGCAATTTTTCCAGCGGCATAAATTACAAGCTTCTGGTTAATGGTGTACATGATCTTTCCGGCAATGCCGTGGTAAATGAATCTATCGGCTTTAGCTATGTTGCGCCATATACTGCAAAGCAATACGATGTAGTGATAGATGAAATAATGGCCGACCCCTCTCCGCCAGTAGCTTTGCCAAATTATGAATGGATAGAGTTAAAGAATACTTCCACCACAGCCATTAACCTATTGGGATGGAAACTAAGTGATGCAACTGGCATCAGCGCAGCAATGCCAA
>JBGSIG010000629.1:0-6133 GCA_041742655.1 Ferruginibacter sp.
TATATGGAGTGGTATGGCGCTTTCGGATTGATGGTAACCATTGTTTGGCTATACCTGGAAATAATAAGACTATTAGGAAAATTAAGCGACAGAAAATAAATCATTTATTTCTTTAAAAAACCGCACTTTTTTGAGTGCGGTTTTTTATTATACCCAAATCTTTATCCCAATCACTTAAAAAATTAAAATTGGCTGACGAAATTTATATTTCTATTCCCTTCCATCCAGTAAGTTACCCAATCCTCCCAAAATACTTCCTTCTTCTTTACGGCCACCCATCTGTGGGGCGTATCGAATTATTCTTCCCGCAAGCCTGCTGATAGGCAATGATTGTATCCATATTTTTCCGGGGCCTGTTAGCAGGGCAAAATATAAACCTTCGCCACCAAACATCCAGTTTTTTACACCTTTTATAAATTCAATATCAAAATCTATTCCGGCAGTGTAAGCCACTATGCAACCGGTATCTACTTTAAAAACTTCTCCCGCTTTTAGTTCTTTCTCCAAAATATATCCTCCTGCATGCGCAAAGGCTAATCCATCTCCTTCCAGCTTTTCCATAATGAATCCTTCGCCACCAAAAATACCTGTGCCTAATCTTTTTTGAAATTCAATACCAATGCTTACTCCTTTTGCGGCACATAAAAAGGCATCTTTTTGCGCAATTATTTTTCCTCCTAATTTTTTAAGATCGAAAACTATTATTTTCCCGGTATATGGTGCGGCAAAACTTACTTTCTTTTTTTCGAGCCCGGTGTTAGTAAAGGCTGTCATAAATAAACTTTCGCCAACGAGTAAACGCTTTCCGGCACTGAATAATTTTCCCAGAAGGCTATTGTCCTGTTGATGGCTGCCATCGCCAAAAATGGTTTGCATTTCTATACCACTATCCATCATCATAAATGCACCGCTTTCTGCAACGGCTGTTTCGTATGGGTCTAATTCAATTTCTACAAACTGAAGTTCTTCCCCGTAAATTTTGTAATCTATTTCGTGATTTTGTAACATGGTTTTTATTTTTTGTGAAGGTAATAATCTACAAAAAAATAGTAGCCGATATAATGATGAACGGAAATAACAATGCCTTCATTTTACTGAAGGCATTGTTGCTGTATTTTATAACCAGCTACCATACCAGCTTTCGCTTGCTGCCGGATCATCTGTCAATTTTCTTCTTCTGCGTTTAACGTCGATATTATGGCGTATTGCCGTAACAATCATCAATGGCATAAACAGGAATATCAGTGGCGGAATGCCCATAAAGCTAATCCATTTGCCACCATACATAGTGCGCATTGGGCGTTTTAACCTTTCAGCAATTAGGTACATGGCCGGTACAAGCACCAGGGTCATAAAGAAAGCAAATGCCAACCCAAAAATAATTGTCCAGCTAAGTGGTTTCCAAAATGCCACACTGTCGCCACCAAAGAAAATACGTGGATTCAATTCGGAGAACAATGTTACAAAGTTGATGTTAAAGCCAACTGCTATCGGTATAAATGCAAGGATAGCAGCCAATGCCGTTAGCAACACGGGTATGATACGTGTTTTGCCGGCTTCAATGATGGCCTCCCTGGTCTTCATTCCACGCTCTCTTAATACATCTGCAAATTCAATTACCAGGATACCATTTTTTACAACAATGCCTGCAAGCCCTACAATACCCAACCCGGTCATCAGCCCCGAGACTTCCATGCCGGTAATGGCGAAGCCGAGCAGCACTCCAATGATGCTAAATATAATTTCCGTTAAAATAATTACGGGTTTGCTAATACTATTGAATTGTATTACCAGTACAAATAAAATGATCATTAATGCAATCACCAATGCCATACCCAAAAAGCTTACTGTTTCTGCCTGCTGTTCACCTTCCCCGGTTTGTTTAATAGTAACTCCCGCTGACTTTTGTTTAAACTCATCAATGTATTTGCCAATTACCTGGTTTACTCCGGTAGCATTATATCCCTGGGTAGTTAATACGTTTGAACGAAGCGTTATCAATCGTTTTTGATTTTTACGTTTTATACTTCCGAATGTGCTGGTTGGCTCAACAGTTACCAATGCGCTGATGGGGATATTTTTCACCGCACCACCAACGGCCATATCACGAAAAGATACCCGCATATTTAAAAGATTGCTTAGATCATTACGTTGCATTTCATTATTACGTAATTGAATTTTATATTCATCTTTTCCTTCTTTAATTTTTGATATTTCTTTTCCAAATAAACCAGTACGGATGGCCTGCCCGATTTGTGCAGATGATACACCCTGAATTAATGCCCGCTCTCTATCTACCGTCAAGGTAATTTCAGGGTTATTAAGGTCCACATCCATTTTCAATTCTTCAACACCAGGCACCTGTATACTATCTAAATAATTTTTTAGGTTAACTGCAGTTTTTACAAGGCCGTCAAAATCTTCACTGGCAACTTCAATATTTATTGGGGGATCGGTTGGAGGGCCGCCGGCTTCCTGGTCAACACTAATTTCAGCCCCAGGTATACCTTTCAATTCCGCCCTAACCTGGTCTAGATAGGGGCGGGTAGATACACCATGCCTTTTTTCAAACTCTACAAAAGAAATCTGTATTCTTCCTAACTCACTTCTTGTGCTTCTGTCGCCCGCCATTGGGTCGCTGGCGCCAATTGCCACGTTACTGATAACGCTTTCCACCACAGGATTTTTTTTGCCTGTTGCCGGGTCTATCCCCAACACGTTGTTTACTCTTTTCTCTAAAACCTTCACTATAGAATCGGTGTACTCCACACTGGTACCAACCGGTAATTTAATGTATGCATAAATTTGATTGGGATCGGCTTTAGGAAAGAAAACAATACCCACCCGGTTGCTCTTAATGGCTATGACAAAAGCTGTTACTGAAATAAAAAGTAAGCCAATAATGCCCAGTAAAAGGTGTACAGGCCTCCAGCCTTTTAATGCCCAGCGTAGTAAAGTTTCATAATGTCCCATTATCCACGGCAAGGCTCTATTTTGAAAATTATGAATTGCGTCAGTTAATACATACCTGTTTAGTAAAACCAGCATCATAAAAAATATCAGCAGGTTACCAAGAAAAGGAGCCCCTAAAACATCTAGTACAATACCAGCGCCAATAGCTATCCAAAAAATTGGCTTTTTAAAGATGGCCGACTTAGGTTCTTTGTTTTCATTTTCCGGATGGTTCATAAAATCAACCGCAAAAACCGGGTTCATAATAAATGCTACCACCAGTGATGCTGCTAAAGTAAAAATGAGCATAGTGGGTAAATAAATCATGAATCTACCGATAAGGCCCGGCCAAAAAAGTAATGGAAAAAATGGCGCCAGTGTAGTAAGAGTTCCTGCTAATACCGGAACAAAAACTTCGCCTGCAGCCATCTTTGCAGCCACGTTAACGTTCAGCTTTCCTTTTCCTTCTACAAATATCCGGTGCGTATTTTCTATAACCACAATAGCATCATCCACAATAATGCCGAGCCCAAATAATAAGGCAAATAATACAATAAAATTGAGTGTAACATGGCCTCCAACAATAAGGTCGGCACCGGGTAGAAATACAAAGGCTACAAACATGCTTAATGGCACAGACAGCGCCACGAAGAAGGCGTTGGTAACCCCCATAAAAAACATCAATACTATTAAAACCAACACAAAACCAATGATGATAGAATTAACTAAATCATTAAAAGAAGTCTTAGTTCGTATGCTTTGATCGCCGGTGATAACAGCTTTAATATTTTGAGGGTACAATACTCCTTTTGCTTCTTCAACTATTTTCTTAACCCCGTCGCTTGTTTCAATAAGGTTTTCGCCACTGCGTTTAATAATGTTTAGCGTTATTACATTTTTGCCATCTAACCGGGCAAAGCTCTCAGCATCTTTAGTAGTATCTTTTATTATTGCAATATCTTTTAAGTAAATCGGAAAGCCGCCTGTATTACGCACCAGTACTTTTTCAATATCGTATTTTGTTTTAAACTGGCCTTTTAACTGCAGGTTACGTTTCATGTTTCCAACATCGAGCAAGCCGCCGGATATATCCATGTTTTCACGCTGTACCGCATTAGAAATATCATCAAAGGTTACACCTGCTGTTTGCATGCGGTAATTATCTACATTTATCTGAAATTCTCTTTCGGGGGCACCAACTATATCAATACGGTTTATTTGAGAAAGGTCCTCTAATCTATCTTTCAGGTTATCTGCAAATTTTTTCAAATTCACCATATCATAATCGCCACTGATGTTTACATACATAATTGGCTGATCGCTCAGGTTTACGTCAAGTGCGGTTGGCACCTGCGTAAGGTCTGTTGGTAAATCCTGCTTTGCTTTATCTATGGCATCCTTCACTTTTTGAAGGGCAACTTCTGTTTTTACTTTTGTATCAAATTCAACAGTAATTGCTGAATAGTCCTGTTGCGACGTACTTGTGAACTTTGTGATCTTTGCACCTGTAATACCCTTTATTTGTTTTTCAATGGGCCTGGTTACAAGGTTCTCAATATCTTTTGGCGAGTTGCCTACATAAATTGTTTGAACATAAATGGTGGGAATTACAATGTCTGGAAACTGTTCTTTTGGAAGTGTTACAAATTGAAAAACTCCCGCTAGTGTTACGAATAACATCACCAGGTAAATAGAGGTTTTGTTGGTGATACTCCAGGAAGTTGGTTTAAACTCTTTAAACTTTTCTTTTATGTTATTTATTGTACTCATACAATTAGTTTTATCTGCTACTGTCTATGCGGAAGCATAGTGTTGCCGAAATATTGTTTTTATGTGTTGTTCTTAATGGCCGTTTAGCTAAGCCGTTTATTGGGTTGTCAACAGTTGCCCATCATACAAACCGGTAAAGCCTTCTGTAATTATTACATCCCCTGCTTTTAAACCTGATTTTATTTCTAACACATCACCACTTAATAAACCAATGTTTACGCTGCGTTTTCTTGCAATCATTTTTCCATCTTCTGTACTAGCTACCAATACAAATTTTCCATTTTCGTCATTCTGCAATGTGTTTAAGGGGATAGTGATTGCAGCTTTTGACGAGTAGTCCCTTATTTTCAACAGTGCAATCTGGTTAGGCTTTAAAGAGGCATCGGATGGTAATTTTGCTTCCACTACAAACCCCCGGTTAATGATATCAATTGAAGCGCCTACAAAACTCACTTTCGTATCAATCGTTTTGCTCAGGTCTGGTAAAAAGACAACTACATCGGTTCCGATCTTTACCGAACCCAGGTAATTTTCGGGAATGTTGCTGACAACTTTCAGCAAATTGTTGCTCACAATTTTTATTACGCCAGAGCCGGCTCCTCCAAAAATTTCCCCTAATTTAACTGTAACCATATCGGCAACACCGCTTACATCGCTATACACCAACGCGGTATTTGACTGCACCGCCACTGCTTTTACATTTTCCTCAGAAGCACTTAATTGGTTTTCTAATGTGGCTACATTATTTTTTGCCGTGATCAATTGTACTTCGGTACCAATCCCTTCGTCCCATAAATTTTTCTGACGTTTATAAATATCCTTGGCGAAACTAAGTTGTGTTTTGATGCTTTCCAGCCCCTGCCTTGCCGCCACAAGGTTTTGCTGAATAATGGCGTCATCCAATTTTAATAATAACTGGCCTTTTTTAACCATTTGCCCTTGTTTTACATACAAGGCTTTTACCTGACCCGGGCCGCCACGGGGAGTTATATAACTTACATTTTCTGCGTCTATGCGTCCCTGTAACTCTATATAGTGAACAAAGTCTGTATCCGATATTACCTTTACAGCAACCAATTTTGTTTTTTGAGCCGATGCGGCACTTGTATCCAATTTGGCAATAGCAGTTTCCAGGTCGGCAATTTTTGTTTCAATATTGCCTTTATCGTTTTTAAGTTTTTCCAGCGCTGCTTTTTTTTCGTTTAACGCGGTATTGCCATCTTTTGCGCTATTGCCACAAGAACTTAAAAAGAGCAAAGCTGCGGCACTTACAATTACATATTTTTTCATGGTTGTATCATTGATTATTTTATACAAGTTGTTTGTTTTATTGGTCATCAGTTTTAGTAGTTATTATTTACCTGTAGCATTTAAGTAGTCAATTTTTGCAATAACTGCGTCATACAATGAA
>JBGSIG010000630.1:0-2607 GCA_041742655.1 Ferruginibacter sp.
TTGGGTATGCCTTTTATTGTTAGAGATGCCCGCCCAGACGGATTGACGCGAAGTTTTATTGCGAACTTGGAATATGTCATAAAGTTTTAAGGGGAGGTTTTAATTGGATTGTTTGAATGATGGAATTAAAAGTAATAGCAATAGATTTAGATAAGACGGATAGCATTTATAGTTCAGCTGACTGCCAAATGCTGTTAGAGTCGTATGCGGAATATTATCCTAAAATTGGTTATAACTTGCCTTGGGTAGGCTATTTTGTGGTTAGGGAAAATGAAATTGTAGGCTCTTGTGGTTTTACCGGCCAACCCAAAGAAGGAAAAGTTGAAATAGCTTATTGGACATTCAAAGAATATGAAGGACAAGGAATTGCTTCGTTTTCGTGTAAAGCACTTGTTTTATTATCACGACAACACGACCCAACATTACTTATTACTGCTAAAACTGCACCTGAGCATAACGCTTCGACAAAAATATTGCTGCATAACGGATTTAAATTTACCGAAGTTGTGCAGGATGAAGAAATTGGAGATGCATGGTTATGGACTTTTTGAGTAATTCAGAAAAGTTTTCAGCCAAAGTTGAACAAATGGAACACAGCCTGTTTGACCAACCTTTTATTGACGAATAACATGGAACATTATTGTGAAATATAGAAGGTGTAATTGAGCATTGTTATTATCATTTGGGACAAATTTCATTGATTAATAAACTGATATCTCAAAGACAATAGCTTGGAAGGATTCGTGAGATGTGGTTATCGAGAAATACAAAATTCCAAAAGAAATTTTCTTTAAATTGCAAGAGTTGTAAAGAGAGAAGTTATTTTAAAGTGAACAAAACAACTATTAAACTAATTACACTATTTAATTTTATGAAAAACACCTTTGCTTTATTGTTTTTTGTGCTTTTTTGTTTTGTTTCATTTGCTCAATCGGGGAGTGAAACGTATACGTTGTTGCAACTGCAAGCGAAGTTTAGGCATGAAAATTATACTGAAAAAATACTTTTGGATTTTCAAACAACAATGGCCAACCTTAGGGAAAAACCACAACTTCAGGAGGATATTCCCGGTGAATTGATTTCGTGGTTTACATTGAACGGCAGATATTCTTTGCATAAAACGTATCTTATTAAAAAAGATAAGTTAGTGGAGGTTGAAACGTTGCCAAAAGATGAGCTTTTTTTGAAAAAACTTAATAGTTATGTTCCGGAGGCATCGCGGTTTTCTTATTCGTCTGATTTGTGGAGTTTTGCGTTTGTTGAAAAGAAATTGGCTGATGGTTTTTATTTGGTTAAAGTGACTGCTAAATCGTTTAATTCTTATCCTGAATTGCCTAATGATGACATTTTGTTATATGATTTGGAATATAAAACTAAGGATTTTAAAAAGTTTCAATTGGTTCGATTGAAGGATATTCATACTGAGGTTTGGATTGATGTTGCGGATTATTGACAGTGTGCATTAGAATTGGGTTTGGGGTTATGCATTGAGATTGCTTCGCCAGTTCGCTATCGCTCGTGTCCTCCTGCGTCGGAATGACAAAGGGGGTGGAGAAAGATTGAGGGACTTCGTATTTAGGCAGACTCAGTATTGTTGGCTCAGTCTGACAGAGTGCATTTAATTGGGTTTTGTTAAACAGAGAACTCAAAAAGAACAAAAATAAATTTTATTAAACATTAGATTTTGGAAGACAAAAAAAGCAGTAATTATAAAGTTGGTGATTTGATTTATGATGCAACCATTTATGATGGTTTGAATACGTTTTTATCAGATTTGCCTTTTTATAAAAAGTGGTTACCCAAAAACAAGGATGCTAAAATACTAGAGCTTTGTTGTGGTACAGGTAGACTTACGTTACCCCTTGCGAAAGAAGGATATGCTATAAGTGGGGTGGATAACTCTTTTTCTATGCTGGAACAAGCAAAAGTGAAAGCTATTGAAGCGGGATTAGAAGTTGAGTTTATTGAGGCTGACATCAGAACTTTGGACTTGCCGGAAAAATATGATTTGATTTTTATTCCGTTTAATTCAATTCATCATTTATATCAAAATGAGGATTTGTTTATGGCCTTTAGTGCGGTTAAGAAACATCTAAAAAAAGGAGGGTTGTTTTTGCTGGATTGTTATAATCCATCTATTCATTATATTGTTGAAGGCGAAAAGGAATTAAAAGAAATTGCCGAATATACCACAAACGATGGTAGAAAGGTATTGATAAAACAAGTGATGCGATATGAAAGTAAAACTCAGATTAATCGAATTGAATGGCATTATTTTATAAATGATCAATTTGATTCTATTCAAAATTTAGATATGAGAATGTATTTTCCACAAGAATTAGATAGTTATTTGAAAGGGAATGGTTTTTCAATTATTGATAAGTTTGGTAGTTTTGACGAGGAAGCATTTACTGATGATTCAGAAAAACAGGTATTTGTTTGTCAGTGTATGGCAGATGTTAATTAATTATTTTACTTGAACAGAAATTTGATTAAAAGCTATTTTATGGGTTTAAATTGTTTGCACAAACCGTTGTTTTATTTTTTTACGTTATTGATTTTTATTCAATGTACTACTGATGATGGTCCGACTGTTCCGGATAATGC
>JBGSIG010000631.1:0-5014 GCA_041742655.1 Ferruginibacter sp.
GCAACAATTTATTTTCTGATGGACAGTTTGAAGGCAGTATAAGTGGGGTGACTACATGGAGTGGCAGCAGTAATCATGTTGCATCATTGGATGCTACGAGTAAAATTACTAATACGTATTATTATCCTGTAAAAGACGCAACTGGTGCAATCTCTACTGCAACCGCAGTTATTGGTCAACCAAATGGTCAATCTTCGTCTTTAATAGCTTTAGCTACTGCTCCTCCCATTAGTAGTTTTGGTGGTAGTACCACAGTTACTGTGGTAGCTACAGGGGGTACTGCACCTTATGTGGGTACCGGCTCAAATAGCGTTCAAGCGGGAACAGGTTCATTAAAAATTTCAGTACCCAACCCTATACCTGGGGCCACTACTTATATCTACTCTACTATTGGCGCAGTGAGTAACTCAAAAACTTATGTATTAAGATTTACCACTCTCGGCACCACTGCAAATGGCAGTTTAAAGGCTTACTTACGGCAAACAGCGTCTCCATATAGCACCATCAGCACGGTGCAGAGTAAATCATTTGGCAATGCAAGAGTTGATCACGAATTTATTTTCACAGCACCGTCAACACAATCTGCAGCCAGTTTTTTAATTGAAATAGCTCAGACTTCAGGCACCACCTATGTAGATAATATAGCATTTTTTGAAGCTACTACATCAGGAAGTCTTGTAAGTAATAATTTATTTTCAAAGGGGCAGTTTGAAGGCAGTATAAGTGGAGTTACTACGTGGAGCCTCAAAAGCAATCATGTTGCATCGTTGGACGGCACCAGCAAAATTACTAATACTTACTATTACCCTGTAACAGACGCAACTGGGGCAATCTCTACTGCAACTGCAGTTATTAGTCAACCAAATGGTCAACCTGCCTATCTTACGGCATCAGCAGCAGCTCCTCCAATTAGTAGTTGTGGTGGTAGTACAACAGTTAGTGTAACAGCTACAGGCGGTACTGCACCTTACGTGGGTACTGGCTCCTATAGCGTTAAGGCTGGAACCGGTTCATTGAAAATTTCGGTAGCCAATCCCGTATCTGGTGCCACTACCTATATTTATTCTACCATTGGTGCAGTGAGCAACAGTAAAACTTATGTATTAAGATTCAGCACTTTAGGCACCACGTCAAACGGCAGTTTAAAAGCTTACCTGCGGCAAACGGGTTCTCCATATAGCAGCATCAGTGCTTTACAGAGTAAATCATTTGGCACTGCCAGGGCTGATCACGAATTTATTTTCACTGCACCTTCAACACAATCCGCAGCCAGTTTTTTAATTGAAATAGGTCAATCTTCGGGAACCACCTATATTGATAACATAGCATTTTTTGAAGCTACAGCTTCAGGCAGTCTGATCAGCAATAATTTATTCACTGACGGCCAGTTTGAAGGCAGTATAAGTGGAGTTACTACATGGAGTCTTAATAGCAATCATGTTGCATCGTTGGACGGGACCAGCAAAATTACAAATACTTACTATTATCCTGTAAAAGATGCCACTGGTGCAATCTCTACAGCAGCGGCACTTATTAGTGAACCAAATTCTTCTTCCAGGATTGGTGATCCTGCTGCTATTAACTTGAATTCAAACCAATCTTTCATCGGTAATACTGCAATCGAAGCTACTCCCCTTAAGATTAGCAGCTATCCTAATCCGGCCACAACCCAATTCAATTTGACGGTTGAAGGGGGAACTATTGAAAACGTGGATATTTCAGTCTTAAGTATGGATGGCAGGTTAGTCTTCAGAGCAAAAGGGACCTCTAATAAAAAATATACTTTTGGTAATGATTTTATGCCTGGAATGTATGTTATACAGGTTTTACAAGGCAATATAATTCAAACTCTTAAAGTGATTAAAGTAAAATAAAATATTAAATGTAGATAGGTAGATCCCGGTAACTTAATTGTTACCGGGATTTGTTAGTTTGCAGATTTTTTATTAAAGTAGTATTAAAAATTCTCGGAATTGTGATTACTAAAGTATACTATGCGGTTTTCTCCAGTTAAATAGATTGGGGGAAAATGTCATATAATTGTTTGTTTTTTTAAAGAAAGTTGTGTAAACTTTTTGCACATTTCATCTTACGTATAAATACCCAATTTTGGTAGAATATTTTGTTTATAAGGTTTTCGATGCTATTTTTACGCTAATTTAGTGCCCTGATTACCTTTAACCATTTTAATACCCAACCCAACTTCCTCTTTAAACCCTGCGGCATTGTAAGCCTTTATTTCATTTTATCAAAATTTTTGAATGAGTTTTAGTTTACTTAACAAGTAGTATATTTTAACTTTTTTCCGTTTTGCGTACTTTTATTTTGCAAAGATTTTTTAGTTGAAATTCATTCAAAAATTGCTATTTAATTAATTAGTTTTTATGAACTGTATTTATACAAATTTTGGAAGAATTTTTACTGGTATTTTCTTATTAATAATAGTAGCATGCACAGCATCTGCACAGCTGCCCACAAGTTTTACATCCAACATTGTTCAAAGTGGTTATACGGCTCCAATGGGGGTTGTTTTTTCCAGTGATGGAAGTTCAATGTTTACCTGGGATAAGAGCGGCCATGTTTATATATCTAACTGGAATGGCACTTCTTATGTGAAGCAGGCTGCAGCCGTACTTAATATATCTGATGAAGTTGGGGATTGGGGAGACCATGGCTTGTTGAGTATTTGCCTTGACCCTGACTTTAGTCAAAATGGCTTTATTTATCTTTATTATATTGTAGACCGCCATCATTTATTATATGCAGGCACTGCTAATTATCATCCTGCCGCCAATGAATATAATAAGGCTACCATAGGCCGGGTTACCCGCTACCGGCTTAATTCAGGTACGATTGTTAGTACTGATTATTCAAGCAGAAAAATTTTAATAGGTGAAACTAAGAAAACGGGCATCCCCATTTTACAGACCACACATGCAGGGGGCACGCTTGTTTTTGGCCGTGACAAGACCCTGTTATTATCGACCGGTGATGGAGCCTCCCCGAGCAGTACTGATGTTGGCAGTGCCGGTGAAACCTATTATGTGCAGGCACTTGCGGATAGTATTATACGTCCTGAGGAAAATGTAGGCGCTTTCAGGTCTCAAATGGTCAATTCGCTTAATGGGAAAATTTTAAGGTTTGATCCTGCTACAGGAGATGGGATTGTGTCTAACCCATTCTTTAATGTTGCCGATCCGAGGTCACCGGCATCAAGAGTATGGACAATAGGTTTGCGTAACCCCTTCCGTATGTCTATTCAACCCTTTAGCGGCAGTACCAACCCTTTAGATGCAGATCCAGGGGTACTTTATATTGGGGATGTGGGATATAGTACCTGGGAAGAAATAAATATTATTAACACAAAGGGGCTTAATTGCGGATGGCCCTTGTATGAAGGGCAGGTAACAAGCAGTGTATATTTTACACCCAATATAGTAAACCAGGATGAAGGCCAGTTATTTAAAAATCTTTGTTTGCAACCAACTTCTTTTGCCATAGATCCGCTTGTTACCAACCGCAGGTTAGTCCATTACCGGCCGGCAATAGCCTGGAGAAATGGACAATTTGATGCGAGGGTACCCTGGTTCAATGGCACCACCCCTACTGACCCGAAACTTGGTGCAACAGGCTCGCCGGCTACCGGGCCATTGTTTGGGGGTAATTGTGTCGTTGGTGGATTGTATTATACGGGAAGCAGCTTTGGTTCCACCTATGAAAATACTTATTTCTTTGCTGATTTTGGCAGTAATTTTATCCGGAATGCAAACCTGAATACAACAGCGGGAGATCCCTGGATAAATAAAATTTCAAACTTTGCGCCTGAAAACTTTACCAATGGAATTGTAGATATGGAACAAAACCCATTGGATAACTCCATATTTTATGTTGATATTAATACAGGAGAAATAAAAAGAATTAGTTTAGGAGGAAATTTGCCACCTGTTGCAGCAATCTCATCAAATGTAAGTACCGGCACAGCGCCGCTTAGCGTAAATTTTAGCTCAGCAGGTACTATAGATCCGCAAGGTAGTGTTCTGTCATATCTTTGGGATTTTGGAGATGGCACTACTTCTATAGCTGCAAACCCAAGCCATACATTTACAGCAGCCGGCATAAATTCATATACTGTTACTTTAACAGTAACGAACGCACTGTCACTTACCAGTTCAGAATCCCTGGTTATCTCCATAAACAATACGGCCCCGCTTGCAAAAATTGATAACCCTGTCAATAACTCAACTTATTCTATTCTTAATGAGACAGATATTCCACTTACAGCGACTGTGACCGATAATGAAACAACAGCAGGTATGCAGTATGCCTGGCAGGTAATACTACGTCATAATAATCATGAGCACCGGGAGCCAGTCGTAACAGAAGCTAGTCCAACAGTGGTAATATCACCAATAGGTTGTGATGGTGAAACTTATTATTATGTTATCCAGCTTACCGTTACAGACAACGGCGGATTGGTTGCAAAAGACTCTGTAAAGATATATCCAAATTGCAGCAGTGGCGGGGCGAGCCTGTCAGTAACCAATTTAACAGCTACTCCACAGGGTACCACCGGAAATGTTTTGTTAACTTGGACTAACCCGTTAGCTTCTTTTGATGAAGTTATGGTTGCAACCCAGCCTTTAACTGGTTTCTTATCCAACCCCTCATCAGGTATCAGTTATATTGCTGATGCTAATTATGGCGGAACAGGTTCCGTTTTTGAGCAGGGAAAAATTGTTTACAAAGGCAATGGACAATCAGTAACCATAACTAATTTGCCCGAAGGTACAGGTTATTATTTTCGTGTTTTTACCAGAAAGGGTAATAGCTGGACAGGCGGTATTGAAACCTCTGTTATTCCAATTTCATCGGGTTCCTTAACAGGCTCCTCCATAGCATCTTCCACGTCAGTGAATCTTTCCACCGAGGGAACAGCCGACTGGGCACACTGGCCGGGATACGATCATAAATCAACCGGGGGCAGTAAAATCAGTAATTACGTTTATGTGGGAAC
>JBGSIG010000632.1:0-7514 GCA_041742655.1 Ferruginibacter sp.
ACACGTAGACGATTTATTCAGCAAAGTTCTATTTTGGCAGGTGCAATGATGTTCAATAAAACAGATTTATTTAAAATGCATAAAGAACTTGGAATTCAATTATACACCGTACGAAATGAAATAAAAAACCTAAACCAAACACTTCAGCAGGTGTCGGCAGCGGGGTACACAATTTTGGAAATGTATGGCTATGACAACCGGAAATTTTTTGGTAAAACGGTACCCGAAATGGCAGCGTTGTTAAAGCAAAATAACCTTAAAACTGTAAGTGGCCATTATGGTTTGGCCGATATGATGTACCAAAAAGAGTACAACTGGGATAGCTGGAAATATTTACTGGAAGATGCCGCAATACTTGGGCAAAAATATATTGCACTTCCATGGGTAGAACCAAAATACAGAACTGTAGACAACTTCAAATTAATTGCTGAAAGACTCAACAAAGGTGGAGAATTGAGTAATGCAGCTGGCATCACCACAGCATACCACAATCATGATTTTGAGTTTGCCAAAATGGATGGCGGCACTACCTATTATGAAATGCTATTAAACAACACCGATCCTAAATTGGTAAAATTTGAAATGGATATGTATTGGGTTTATTATGCAGATCAGAACCCGGTAGAATGGTTTAAAAAATATCCTGGCCGTTTCCCCTTGTGGCATATTAAAGACATGGAAGCTGCTACAGCAGCAGCTCATAAAGGGCAGACCTGCGAAGTAGGCAAAGGTGTTATTGACTGGAAAGCACTTTTTAAATCAAAAGAATTAGGTGGCCTAGACTATGCGTTTGTTGAGCAGGAACAATACAGAGCACCGGTATTTGAGTGTATTAAAATAAGCGCTGACTATATGAAAGGCAACCTGCTCAAATAAATTCTTTTGTAGTAAATGTAATTTCGATTAAGAATAGCCCAGTTTCAATATTTTAATAGAATAAAGAAATTATTAAATGATTTATACCCCCTCCCCAACCAGGTACGATAGCATGATTTATAACCGCTGCGGAAACAGCGGTTTACAGTTGCCCGCTATTTCGTTGGGATTATGGCACAACTTCGGCGGTGTAGATGTTTTTGAAAATGGAAGAGCAATCATACGGTCAGCTTTCAATAATGGTATCACACATATTGACCTTGCCAATAATTATGGCCCCCCACCAGGCTCAGCAGAAGAAAATTTTGGCGCTATATTAAAAAAAGATTTCAAAGGTTTTTTACGGGATGAACTTATCATTTCAAGCAAGGCTGGCTATACCATGTGGCCTGGTCCCTATGGGGATTGGGGTTCACGAAAATATTTATTTGCAAGCCTTAATCAAAGTTTGCAACGTTTGCAATTAGATTATGTAGATATTTTTTATAGCCATCGCCCCGATCCTAACACTCCGTTGGAAGAAACAATGCAAGCGTTGCACGACATTGTAAAAAGTGGCAAAGCGGTGTATATAGGTTTATCCAATTATCACCATGCGGAGGCAAAAAGGGCCATAGAAATATTAAATAATCTTGGCACCCCATGTCTTATTCATCAGCCAAAATATTCCATGTTTGAAAGATGGGTAGAAGATGGATTAATGGATTTATTGAAGGAAAATGGTGTGGGATGTATCCCTTTTTCGCCCCTGGCCCAGGGAATACTTACCGATAAATATTTAAAGGGTGATATTCCTCTGCAATCAAGAGCAGCTAAAGATCACGGCGCATTGCAGGCCAGCACCATTACTCCAGCATTATTAGCTCAAATAACTGCATTAAATGAAATTGCCCAAAAAAGAGGGCAGTCGCTTGCTCAAATGGCTCTGGCGTGGATACTAAAAGACAGGCGAATTACTACGGTTTTGGTAGGGGTCAGCAGCGTAGATCAACTGCATAATAACCTTGCTGCACTAAATCATCTAACTTTTGATAAACAGGAATTGATTGATATTGAACAAATTTTAGCACCAAACGAATAGTTGAAAGCACATAAACGCAATTGAACCGTACGTTTTATTTAGTAATGACTTGTTAACGCGAATAATCGAGCATGGCAATTTCCTATTTTCGCTTTTGCCTGGCGTTTGTTCGAGTAAGGTTTGCTATCGGGTTAAAACTGTTTGTGAAGAATTGGCACATCAATTAAGGGTTCGATAAGTTAATATCTACAAGGAAATGTTAAAATAGATACTGGATTTTTAACAATTAAAGCTACATTTCCAGTTAAGAAATTGTAAATTTTTTTATTCGAAATATATTAATAGTTTTGCAACCGTTTAATACGCAACTATTGATATATGTACAGTAAAGAGATGCCCGATACACTTGGTTTTATGATTGTTCACACCGGTAAATTACTGTTGAAAACAATTAATGGAACCTTTTCTGGAATTACCAGGGATATTACTTTCGAGCAACTTGGAGTATTATATTTTATTTCGCGGAATAAGACCAAGGAAATGATTCAGCAGGATATAGCGGCAGTGATGGATAAAACCAAGTCGGCTATTTTAAGATCTATTGATATTTTAGAAGAAAAAGGTTTTGTAAGGCGACTTCCGGTAAAAGGTGATAGAAGAAAAAATGTGATAGAATTAACCGGCAGTGGCAAAAATATTATAGATACCATGCATGGTAAATTTTTAGGACACGACGGTATATTAAAAGAAGGAATTAATGAAAAGGACATCGAAACCTGCATCAATGTGTTAAACAGGATACAGGAAAAATGCAAATAAATGTAACCATTACTGGTTTTTGAATTTTTTATACTTGATATTTTTGTAACAATATTCTTAGGGAAACATTTTAAATTATTGCAATGACAAATAAAACTTTACTAGCAAAAGTTTCGGCATTTAAAACTGCTGAAGATTTGAAATCAGCCGACATTTATCCTTTTTTTCGGCCATTGGAGAGTGACCAGGACACCGAAGTTATTATTGCCGGAAAACGGGTATTGATGTTTGGATCAAACAGCTACCTCGGTTTAACCAATCACCCGGAAGTGAAAGAAGCTGGTAAAAAGGCTATTGACAAATATGGCAGTGGCTGCGCAGGTTCCAGGTTTTTAAATGGCACGCTCGATTTGCATCTTGAACTGGAAGAAGCATTAGCACAATTTGTAGGTAAAGAAGCCGCTTTGGTATTTAGTACCGGTTACCAGGTAAATGTTGGAGTTTTATCAGCCCTTGGCGGACGAACAGATTATATTTTTTCAGATGAATTAAACCATGCCTGTATTATAGACGGTGCCCGTTTATCATTTTCTAAATTGTATAAATACGGCCATTCAGATATGGCTCATCTTGAAAAATTACTAAGCAATGTGCCTTATGACGCATTTAAAATAATTGCTACCGATGGCATTTTTAGTATGGAAGGTGATATCTCTA
Source organism: Ferruginibacter sp. (assembly GCA_041742655.1). Classification (GTDB taxonomy): domain Bacteria; phylum Bacteroidota; class Bacteroidia; order Chitinophagales; family Chitinophagaceae; genus Ferruginibacter. The sequence continues at coordinate 3,374 of JBGSIG010000632.1, forward strand.
AACTTGATGAAATAACAGTGCTGGCTAAAAAATACAATGCGGCAGTTTTTGTAGATGACGCACATTCGTTAGGTGTGCTTGGGCCTGCAGGACAGGGAACAGCTTCCTATTTTAATAATACCCATAAAATAGATCTTATTATGGGTACGTTCAGTAAATCCCTTGCCTCTATTGGTGGATTTATTGCTGCTGATAAAGTGATTATTGAATACCTAAAACACAATGCCCGTTCTTTAATGTTTAGTGCCAGTATTTCTCCGGCAGCAACGGCAAGTGCTTTGGCTGCATTGAATGTATTAAAAAATGAACCGCAGCGGGTAGAAAAATTATGGATAAACACCAACTACGCTTTGGAAGCATTTAAGAAAGCTGGTTTCGATATTGGTTTATCAGAATCTCCCATCATTCCAATTTTTGTAAGAGACAATGAAAAAACATTTTTAATGGCAAAAATGCTGATGGATGAAGGGATTTTTGTAAACCCAGTTGTATCGCCGGCAGTTAGCAGCGATTCCTCAATGATTAGGTTTTCTTTGATGGCTACGCATTCTTTTAAGCAAATAGATTTTGCGGTGGAAAAAATAAAAAAAGTCTCTTACAAATTGAAAGTGCCCTTGTTAAAAGTAAAAAGAGCATGATCAGCATAAAAAAAGTTGAAACTAAAAAAGAACTTTCTGCCTTTGTAGATTTTCCGCACGAACTATATAAAGACGATGTAAATTATGTTCCTGAATTGCATATTGCCCAACGGGACATACTCACGCCCGGCAAACACCCCTTCCATAACCATTCTGTTATGCAGCTTTTTCTAGCATACGAAGGAAACCAGGTAAAAGGACGCATAGCTGCCATCTTAAATAATAACCATAACGAATTTAAGCAAGTAAAGGATGGCTTTTTTGGATTTTACGACCTCTACAACAATCCGGAAATTTCAAAAAAATTGCTGAGCGAAGCGGAGAAATGGCTGGTTGAAAAAGGTGCCACAAAAATGATTGGCCCGGTAAATCCATCTACCAACGAAACAGCAGGTTTATTAGTGGAAGGTTTCGATTTGCCACCAGTAGCAATGATGACTTACAACAAACCTTATTACCTCGATTTGTTAGTAGCAGATGGGTTTATAAAAAGTGTCGATTTGTTAGCATATGATTTGCCTACAAACGTCGTTGATAAAAGATCTCTGCAGTTAAAGGAAGTTTTACAGAAAAGGTTGGCTGAAAGAAATATTACTGTCAGGAACATTAACATGAAGGATTTTAAAAGCGAGGTAGAAAGAATACTAAAGGTGTATAATTCTGCATGGATAGAAAACACCGGTTTTGTGCCTATGACGGATGAAGAATTCAGATACCTTGCAAAAGACCTTAAATTGGTGTTAGATAAAGATTTCGCCATGGTAGCTGAACATAAAGGAAATACTATTGGATTTGCCCTGGCGATACCTGATATTAACCAAACGTTGATAAAAATAAAAAGAGGCCGCTTGTTTCCTACCGGCATTTTTAAATTGCTGCTGGGTAAAAGTAAAATAAATTACGTAAGAGTATTGGCCCTGGGCGTTAATAAAGAATTTAGAAAAGCAGGTATTGAAGCCTATTTCTATTCAGAAATAATACAACAGGCAATGAATAAGAAATTAAAAGGTGGCGAGGCTTCGTGGATACTCGAAAATAATGAAATGATGAAGAACGGCCTGATAAAAATGAAAGCCAGGGCCTACAAGCGGTATAGAATTCTTGAAAAAGCAATATGAGTGAAAGCGTATTAATAACAGGTGCAACTGGTTTTTTAGGGTACCACCTGATACTGGCTGCCTTAGAGAAAAAATTAGAGGTGTTTGCAACGGTAAGAAAAAGCAGCAGAACAGAACATTTAAAAGATTTGCCTGTTAAATTTGTTTCGCTAAACTATGAAGATATTGACAGCATGGTTAAGGTGATTGTTGATAACAATATTAATTACATCATTCACGCTTCGGGAGTTACAAAGGCAGTAAAGCAGCAGGAATATGATGATGTAAATGCCACCTACTCTGTAAATTTGGCAAAAGCTGCCGGATGCTGTATCCACTTTAAAAAAATGGTTTTTATCAGCAGCCTTGCGGCACTGGGGCCGTCAACTGACAATGTTACTCCAATTACCGAGCTATCCGTTCCTAAACCAGTAACCGCCTACGGAAGAAGCAAACTACTTGCAGAAAAAGAATTAAGCAATATAAAAATACCGCTTACCATACTGCGCCCTACGGCTGTTTATGGCCCAAGAGACAAAGACATTTTTATCATAATCAAAACAATCAACAAGGGTTTTGATCCGTACATGGGAAATTTTTCTCAAACATTAAGTTTTGTACACGCAAGGGATGTGGCGGATGTGGCCGTGCAGGCTTTGTTGGTAAATGGCACGGGTATTTACAATATTTCCGATGGAAATTGTTATGACAGATACCAGTTCGCAGACATCGCTAAAAAGCTACTGAATAAAAATTCAATAAGGTTTCACATACCAATGCCTGTTATCAAGTTATTGGCCTATTTTTTGGAAACCACTAACAGTTGGGTAAATAAACCGGCGGTAATCAATAGAGAAAAATTACATGAGTTAGCTGCTAAAAACTGGTCGTGCAATATTAGCAAAGCAAAAAGTGAATTAAACTTCAACCCCAAATTTAATTTAGAAGATGGCTTAAAAGATAGTATTCAATGGTATCGCGACAATAAATTGTTATAAGCACTCATTTGTAGAGAATTCACATTTTGAAGCAGTCAGCTTAATACCCGGCAGATCCTGTAAGACATTTTTGGTGAACATTTGAAAACAACTTATCCATTTAAATCATCAGGGTATTGCAAAAGCACCTGATGGATTTTTATAAAGGCAATAGTATAGCTGTATTGTTACATTAACATGCATAAAAACTATTTAACCTGTTGCCGGTTTTATTGTATTGCTCCATATGGTTATTATTTCCCGCCATCTATTCAAATTTTCGGCAGGCAATAATAACTTTTTTTTATAATAGAACCTTACTGTTTTAGCTGGTATTTAAGTAGTATTGGGGTAAAAGCGGCATTTGGGCAAGTTGGTGAGGACGAACCGTATGAAGGAATCTTCAGATAATTTTACGCTGTTTTACTAAATGGCAAACGGCCAAAATACCTTGTTACAGTTCAATTTTCCATTGCTGTTACAAAATTATTTATAAAACAAAATACTAACGCTGATAGTTATTGTGCATAAAACAAGAATATTTTTAGAACCAAGATGTTTCATTAATGGTGTTGAAATGAAAATTAGGTTGACTACATTAAGGATTTTACTCTTACTAACTGTTACATTTTGTATTACCGATGCAAATGCGCAAACCGTTATTAAAGGATTTGTACGGGAAGCCGAAACACAGGAACCCCTCGGCTCTGTTAGCATTTATTTTCAAGGCGGTAAAGGTGTTACAAGCAACGATGATGGGAGTTATTCTATTGAAACAACTAACCCAAAAAATACCACCCTGATATTTTCGTATGCAGGCTACAGGAGGGTAACAAAAAAAATTGTACCTCAAACTACCCAAACCCTGAACATTGAATTACAAATAGTAGATTCATTAAAGGCTGTAATAATAAAAGCAAAACGCGGAAAATATCGAAATAAAAATAATCCGGCAGTAGCATTAATTGAAAAGGTAATTGCCAATAAAGACAAAAATAAACTTACTGAATACGATTTTGTACAATACGAAGAATATGAAAAGCTGGAGCTTTCTGTTGCTAACAAACCAAAAAAATTGTCCAACACTAAGTTGTTTAAGAATTACCAGTTTATTTTGGATAATATGGATACCACATCAATAAGTGGCCGGGCACTAGTACCAATCTATCTGGAAGAAAAGCTTAGTCAAAATTATTACAGAAAAAAGCCCGCAAAAAAACAAATATTTTCTATTGCAGAAAAGAAGGTAAACTATGGCGATTTTGTAGATGATAAAGGACTAACATTTTACCTCAAAAGATTATATGCAGATATAAATATTTACGATAATAATATAATAGTACTTACTACTCAATTTTTAAGTCCTATTGCAGATTTATCGCCGACCTTCTATAGATTTTTCATTACAGATACTGTAGAAAGTGATGGT
>JBGSIG010000633.1:0-2013 GCA_041742655.1 Ferruginibacter sp.
CCTCACGGTGGACACCCTTGCCTTTTTAGCTAACACTTCCCACCATCAAGCGTGTTCGGGACTTTCACCCTATAGTGAACTGACATGTCTGGCGCACTCTAAAAAAGAGCCATACAGGTTTTACCTTCATCATAACTGGAAACTAAAAAATTAACCTGCAATAAAGATGTTCCCTTTTTAATATAGTGGCAATGCCTCGCTTAACAGTTCAGTTACATTTTTAAAATTATCTTTACATAAAAACAAAGGTGAAAAAAATTACATTGATAGTCTTACTTATAGGAAGTATGATAACAGGAACCGCCCAGGACGATCCTTCAAAAGCTGGCATGGACAAATTTGAAACAATTCCTTCTTTCAATATTTATACAGCTCCCGATAGCTCGAGTTTTTCAAATAAAAATCTTAAAAAGAACAAGCCACTTGTAATTATGTTTTTTAGCCCAGATTGCGATCATTGCCAACAGGAAACCAAAGAGCTGCTGGCCCACAAAAAAGAGTTGAAAGACATTCAAATTTTAATGGCGTCGCCCGCCAGTTTCGAAGCGGTTAAAACATTTTACAAAGAATATAAGTTATCAGAAATGCCGAATGTCAGGGCAGGCCAGGATATCAACTACACCCTCGGCAGAATTTTTAATTTAAAAACATTCCCTTCTATTTTTGTGTACGACCACACTGGTAAACTGGCAAAAGCATTTATTGGTAATATCGGAATTCCCACTATTTTGGATGCATTGAAATAATTTGCGCTACTCTAATACCCAATAGTGTAATGCGCTACCTTTGCACCGCAAATAAGTTTTTATACCTAAAAAATATTTCTATTATGAAAGTAACCGTTGTTGGTGCAGGGGCAGTAGGCGCAACCTGTGCAGATAATATCGCCCGTGCGGCGCTTTGCGAAGAGCTGGTATTGCTGGATATTAAAGAAGGCGTTGCAGAAGGGAAAGCCATTGACATGATGCAAACAGCCGCCCTTCTTGGTTTTGACACCAAAATAGTTGGAAGTACCAATGACTATACAAAAACTGCTGACAGCGATATAGCCGTAATTACTTCGGGTTTACCACGTAAACCGGGCATGACAAGAGAGGAACTAATTGGTATTAATGCCGGTATTGTAAAAGGTGTTGCTGAGAATATTTTAAAACATTCCCCCAATGCTATATTTATTATCATAAGTAACCCGATGGATACAATGACCTACCTGGCGTTGAAATCTACCGGCCTGCCAAAAAACAGGATCATTGGTATGGGCGGTGCTTTGGATAGCGCCCGTTTTAAATATTATTTATCAACTGCTATGGGTTGCTCGCCGAACGATCTGCAAGGTTTTGTTGCTGGTGGACATGGCGACACAACAATGATTCCACTAACAAGGTTAGCTACATACCAGGGAACTCCGGTAAGTAATTTTCTTGATGCCGCAAGTTTGAAAAAAGTTGCTGCCGACACAATGGTGGGCGGAGCTACACTTACGGGCTTACTTGGTACTTCTGCATGGTATGCGCCCGGAGCCGCCTGTGCTGCAATGGTAAAAGCCATTGTTAGAGATGAGAAAAAATTATTTACCTGCTGCGTAAAACTTGATGGTGAATATGGGCAAAAAGATATTTGCATTGGCGTTCCTGTTGTTCTTGGAAAAAGCGGCTGGGAAAAAATTATTGATTACAAATTAAATGAAGAAGAGCAGGCAGCTTTTAATAAAAGCGCAGAGGCGGTAAGAAGCATGAACAGTGTGTTAGAAACGCTGTAATTGTCAAAATGATTTTATGTAAAAACCTCCTGAAATCAGGAGGTTTTTAATTTAGTACTTTTTAGATTAAGAATTATATATTAATAAATTAACTAACCCCATCTGTTACCATTTCTTTATTAATTTTTTGAACCAGCCCCTGCAATACTTTACCCGGCCCCACTTCTGTAAAATGCGTAGCGCCGTCTGCAATCATGGCCTGCACACTTTGCGTCCACCGGACGGCACCAGTCAGTTGATCTATTAGATTTCTT
>JBGSIG010000634.1:0-7369 GCA_041742655.1 Ferruginibacter sp.
CATGATACATTTGACCTTCCTTATCAGGCAGGCTTCCTGTGCCAAAAGCACTCGCTTCGTTTACAAGTAATGGCGGTAAATATTCTGTATAACCTGCTTCAATATTATAGTCTAAAAAATATTGTATTAAAGCTCTTTGCAGCTTTGCGCCTTTTCCCTTGTATAATGGAAACCCGCTTCCGGTTATTTTAGCCCCGGTTTCAAAATCAACCAGGTCGTATTTCTTAATTAAATCCCAATGCGGGACAGCATTTTCAGGCAATATCGGTATTGTCCCGCCGCCCCCTACTTTGTCATTTTCTTCCGGCGTATTACCTTTTTGTACAGAAATATGCGGCAGGTTGGGCAGTTTAAACATGTCTTCTTTTAGAGTCTCTTCTTCTAAATACAAATCTCCTCTTAATGCTGCAAGTTTTTCTTTTAAAGCCGAAACAACTTCTCTTTTTTCCTCTGCTTTTTCTTTTTCTCCCTGACTAAAAAGTAAACCAATCTCCTTACTAAATATATTTATTTCGGCTTGCAAAGTTTCACTTTCAACTTTTAGCCTTCTAACCTTTTCATCCCTTTCTATCACTGTATCAACAAGCGATAAATCGTCAAAATACTTAAACTTTAACCGCTCTTTTACGAATTCTTTATCCTGACGAATAACACTAATCTGTAACATCTTTTTTTAAAATTTTGCCAAAGGTACTATTTTGATTTTCTTATGCGTCAATCATACAAGTTGCATTTAATTTGTGCTGCACGCAATTAATTTTCTCCGTCGCGGGCGCTTGTTTTTATCGAAACTATCCTGCCAAAACATGTAATGGCAGTTTTAAATTTATATTTGCAAAATGGAACACGCAAAAGAAGATTTACAGGTTCGCTGGTTAAAGCTTCGCATAAAATTGAAAGAAAAATTTGGCATTAAACCCGACATGGACGGCATATTATTTTTAATTGGTGTGCAGGAGCTTGGCACGGCAAAACAGGTGTACACCAAAGAGCAAAAGCAAGACCTCATGCATATTGCAGTATGCACGTTACTGGCGCAAAGCGGCTACTATATTATGGAAGGTTTGGATGAAGAAGGCTGGCCTCATTTTAAACAACTGCAACCTTTGCCCACTTTTAATGTATACGAACAGGAGAATTTTCTAAAAGACCATGCCTTACTTTATTTTGAACAGGTTTTTAAAACTGAACAATAATATCATGCGCTCCCTTTTCAGTATCGCTTTTTTGCTGGTGTTGATGGCTGATAATTGTTTCAGCCAGGTAAAAAAAACAAGTAAACCAGCAGCAAAATCAACTGTTGAGCCAATAGCAAATAAAAATAAAAGTGTTGCCGCTGATAGCATTGTTACTGTTGCAAAGGACACAGTGGAAGTAAGAGTGAAAATCACCACAGACCTTGGTATTGTCATTGTAAAGCTGTACAATAAGACTCCCCGCCACAGGGATAATTTTGTGAAACTGGTAAAGGAGCATTTTTACGACAGCCTGCTTTTTCACAGGGTGATAAATAATTTTATGATACAGGGCGGTGATCCTAAAAGCAAAAATGCTGTTCCAGGAGTTCTTTTAGGGAGTGGAGATGGCGGATATACAATACCTGCAGAATTTGATTCAACCTTATACCACAAGAAGGGAGCGTTGGCAGCAGCACGAAACAATAATGCTGAAAAAGCAAGTGGCGGCTGGCAGTTTTACATAGTACATGGAAAAACGTACAGCAACAGCGAACTGGATATTATTGAAGTAAAAAATAATACTAAATTTTCTGATGCCAGACGAATGACCTACAGAATGATTGGGGGTACACCTGTTTTAGACTGGAATTATACCGTTTTTGGTGAGGTTGAAACAGGTATGGAAGTAGTAGACCAAATTGCCACAATGCCAACCGACAGCAACAATCGCCCCATTACCAATATTAAAATGCAAATGGAAGTGATGGATGAAGCAGTAAAATGATTTAATTTGCGGCAGAAAGGCAAAAGGCTGACAACAGCTTACAGTTGGCAGCGAGTAGAAAAACATCAGGCATCAAAAAAGCAGACATCAGAAATAAATTAGAATTTTTACATCTTTAAATTAATACAACATGAATGTTCCTTCAAATTTGCACTATACAAAAGATCACGAATGGGTATCTCTGGAGGGCAATGTAGCCACTGTTGGCATAACAGATTTTGCCCAGGGCGAGTTGGGCGATATTGTGTACGTAGATATTTCAACTAAAGGAAAGGCATTGGCTGCAGACGAAGTATTTGGCACGGTGGAGGCAGTTAAAACAGTAAGCGATCTTTTTTTGCCGGTTGCTGGAACAGTCACAGAAATTAACCCCATGCTGGAAGCCCAGCCTGAGCTTATAAACACTGACCCCTACGGAAAAGGATGGATGATTAAAATGACCGTAGATACTCCAGATGCTGTAGAAGCCTTATTGAGTGCGGAAAAATATACTGCCCTTGTCGGATAGTTTTTTCGTCTGCCTATTTCAATTTATACTATGCCATAATTTTAAGGCTCAATAATCTTTTACCATAGTGCAATCTGAAAAGGAACTTTCTTTAAAAAAATTTATACCGGGTATAATTTGGTTTATTGTGGTGGTGATACTTACCACAATGCCGGGCAAAGACATTCCGCAGTCAGAACTCTTCTTTAAAAATTTTGACAAACTGGTTCATATTGGCATATTTGGATTATTAGCGCTGTTATTTTGCTGGCCATTTTATAAAACGACTGTTCCTAACAAGAAAAAGATTCTCTATTTTATTGTTATTGCCTTATTTACAAGTGCAGTTGGATATAGCATTGAATTGATCCAGAAATATTGGACAGATGGAAGAGGGTATGATTTAATGGATTGGCTTGCTGATAGCGCTGGGGCATTGGGAGCATTTATTTTTAGCAGTAAGGCATTTGCCAGGGATTAAATGTTAGGGCATTTGCTTTTTTGTGCACACGTTGTTTTACCACCCCAATTAGGTAAGCCAACCTGCCGGAACCTATATGTATTTTATATTTAATTAATGCAATAATAATTTCCTTTAATTGCTGCTTGTGGCAGTTTTTAGTACATTTGCTATTATGATGAACGTAGAAAACATGGAATACAATACCACCCGAAACTATTTGGTTATGAGGGAGTATGGACGCCATATACAAAAAATGGTAGATTATCTGCTCACTATTGAAGATAAAGAAAAGCGTCAACGAAATGCCATGAGCTTGATAGAGCTGATGGGATTTTTAAACCCTCATTTGAAAAATGTTGAAGATTTTCGCCACAAATTATGGGATCATCTTTTTTTAATCAGCGATTTTAAATTAGATGTTGAAAGCCCCTATCCCATTCCAACAAGGGAAACTTTAAAGGCAAAGCCAGAGCCATTAGGATATCCAAAAAAGTATCCTAAGTTTAATCACTTGGGCAAAAATATTGAAGTTGTTATCAATAAAGCATTGAAGGAAGAAAACCCGGAAAAGCGCCAGGGATTCGCCAATGCCATTGCGTACTATATGAAGCTTACTTACAGCAACTGGCACAAAGAATTGGTGCATGATGATAACATACAGACAGAACTTCAAAGTATGACCGGGGGGCAATTAGAATTCAATACCCGTCCGTTTGTTAAACACCGTGTTGATAACAGGGATGAGTTTAGAACAAGTGGCAATACAGGAAGTGGCGGCTATCGAAAAAATTTTGGCGCCAGAAATTCAAATACTGGTAGCAGCAGGGATAACAGAAGCGGCAATTCGGGCAGAAGCAATGGTGGCAACAGAAACAGCGGCGATAACAGGAACAACAATAACCGTAACTTTAAAAAACGATTCTAACTATAACTTGTTCTGTTTATAAAATATTTCCCTGGTTCATTCAATTGAATCAGGGTTTTTTGTATAAAATGGTTACTTTCAATTTTCATAGCATTTAAATTTTAGCAACAATTTTATGAGTTCATTTGAGGTACGAGGCGGCAAAAAACTTTCGGGAGAAATAACACCCCAGGGTGCCAAAAACGAAGCATTACAAATTATTTCTGCAGTTTTACTAACCGCCGAAAAAGTTACCATTACCAACATTCCCGACATTGTTGATGTAAACCTGTTAATAGAATTATTGGGAGAGATGAATGTGAAAACTGAACGGGTGAGCAGGGATACCTGCATTTTTCAAGCAGATAATGTAAATGTTGAATACTTAAGCAGCAGTGAGTATCACAAAAAAAGTGGCAAGTTAAGAGGTTCTGTAATGCTGGCTGGACCTATGTTGGCCCGTTTTAATAAAGCATACATACCAAAACCTGGTGGAGATAAAATTGGCAGAAGACGATTAGATACGCACATAATAGGTTTTGAAAAATTAGGTGCCGCATTTGAATACAATACCGATGGCTTTTTTTACCTGGCGGCAAGTGAATTGAAAGGTGCAAAAATTGTTTTGGACGAACCAAGTGTTACAGGCACCGCCAATATTTTAATGGCTGCTGTGATGGCAAAGGGGTTAACCACCATATACAATGCAGCTTGCGAACCTTACCTTCAGCAACTTTGTAAAATGCTTAACCGCATGGGGGCAAAAATAACCGGCATTGCCAGCAATATGCTCACTATTGAAGGTGTAGATAATTTAGGTGGCACAGAACATCGCATGTTGCCAGATATGATTGAAATTGGAAGTTTTATTGGACTAGCCGGTATGACCCAGGGAGAAATAACTATTAAAAATGTTGGGCTGGAACATCTCGGCGTAATTCCGGAAAGGTTCCAACAGTTAGGTATACAGATGGAATTTAAAGGAGACGATATTTATATTCCTTCACAGGATTTATACGAAATTCAAAAATATATGGATGGTGGTATACTAACCATTTACGACCATCCCTGGCCAGGCTTTACACCCGATCTTTTAAGCATTGTTTTAGTCACTGCAATCCAGGCAAAAGGCAGTGTGCTTATTCATCAAAAAATGTTTGAGAGCAGGCTGTTTTTCGTAGATAAGTTAATTGATATGGGAGCACAGGTTATTTTATGTGATCCGCACAGGGCTGTAGTAGTAGGGCTTGAACGACAGCAACGGCTGCGTGGTATTACCATGAGCAGCCCCGACATACGTGCCGGTGTGGCTTTGCTGATAGCTGCATTAAGTGCTGAAGGCAAAAGTACAATACAAAACATTGAGCAGATTGACAGGGGCTACCAAAATATTGATGCCAGGCTGCAGGCGCTGGGGGCGGATATTACGAGGGTTGGTTAATTGTTATATTGCTAAATTGTTGTATGATTGAATTGATTTGAGTTAATTATGATAATTAATAGCAATTCAGCTATATAGCAATCCAACAATTTAGCTATCAACAATTCCCTTTTCTTTCTTTTCTTTGCAAATGGCTATCCACAACAAAATCATCATCGTTACAGCGCCTTCAGGTGCAGGTAAAACTTCCATTACCCGGCACTTAATGAAACAGTTCCCCCAATTGGCTTTTTCCATCTCGGCAGCCACCAGGCAACCGAGGGGTGTTGAAAAAAACGGGGTTGATTATCATTTTATAAATATGGATGAGTTTAAATACAACATTCAGCATAACAAATTTGTAGAATGGGAAATGGTGTACGAAGGGAAATATTATGGTACATTAAAAAGTGAGCTTGAGCGAATATGGAATGACGGCAAAATACCAATACTGGATATAGATGTTAAGGGAGCGATACATGTAAAACAGCAATATCCTGACACGTCAATCAGCATCTTCATAGTGCCACCGTCTGTGGCTGAATTGAGAAACAGGCTCGAAAGCCGCGGTACCGAAACTCCGGAATCGCTGGCCGCACGGGTTAATAAAGCCGCCTACGAAATTTCTTTTAAAGACCAGTTTGATAAAATGATAGTGAACGATAACCTTGAACATGCCTGCTCGGAGGCGGAAGTTATTATCCAAGCATTCGTAGCCAAAAAATAAATTTGTGTTCAACTACAGAAATAGAGGCTTTTAGAAAAAAAGTACCGCCAATGAAAATATTTACAATATCAATACCCGTTTCAGCACATAAATCAATGTTCTTCCCTATTTTTACTCCATGGACTTTATAGCCCTTTTTGCAATTATTATTTCTTTAATCCTGATTGGTTTTTTTTCAGGTGTAGAAATTGCGTTTGTATCTGCCAATAAACTTTCAATGGAGTTGAGAAAAAAGCAGGGTACTTACAGTGGGCGAATTTGGGGCGAGTACGCAGATAGACCTGCTAAGTTCATCGGTAATACGTTAATAGGCGTTAACGTAGTATTGGTAATTTATGGTTTATTGGTGGGAGAATTTTTATTTCCGCTTTGGCATTACATCGAAAGCACGTTACCTGTTGCCCTTGCAGACTATGTCAAGTACATTAAATTATTAGTGGAAACTATCATTTCCACTTTCATTGTTCTTTTCATTGAGTTTTTATTTAAGGCTTTTTTCAGGGCTACCAACGAAAGTATATTGAGCAGTGGTTTTATTGCTTATATAGTTCGTTTTTTTTACGGTACTTTTTCTGTGTTGTCTTCTTTTTTTGTAAATATTGCCGAATGGATATTGCGGTACATTTTCAATGTGCGGCTCAACGAAAAAAGAGATGCATTTTCTAAAATTGATTTGGAATATTTTATACATCAAAGCAAAAACCACGATGAAGAAGATGTAAGAGAAATGAATAAAGAATTATTTGAAAATGCTTTGAGTTTAAGTGAAATAAAAATAAGAGAATGCCTTATACCCCGAAAAGAAATAGAGGGGATAGATATTAAAACGAATATCCAGGCCGTTACAGAAATATTCATTAACACCCAACTAAGTAAACTGATAGTATTTGACGAAAATATCGACACTATTGTCGGCTATATTCACCAGTTGGATTTATTTAAAAACCCGTTAGATATACAATCCATCCTGTTACCAATATCAGCTATTCCGGAAAGTATGAGTGCCACTGACCTTATGAATAAATTTAGCAGGGAACGAAAAAGTATTGCGTGGGTAGTGGATGAATTTGGCGGCACAGCAGGTATTGTAACGATGGAAGACCTGCTGGAAGAAATTTTCGGTGATATTAAAGATGAGCATGATACCGAAGACTTTCTAGAAAAGCAACTGGCGACCAACGAATTTATTTTTAGTGGCAGGCTTGAACTGGACTACATTACCGAGAAATACGAGCTTGATTTCCCAGACAGCGGAGAAACCGAAACGCTTAGTGGTTTTATTATTCAAAACAGGGATAATATTCCAAAACAAAAAGAATCTTTTACAGTGGGAAATTATCAATTTGATATTTTGAATGTAAGTGATACCCGCATAGAAACAGTGAAGCTGAAAATATTAAAATAAG